>DATNKY010000775.1:0-2595 GCA_035603155.1 Solirubrobacteraceae bacterium | reverse complement strand
CTGAGTGGGCAGCCATCAAGCCGACCGGTCCCGCGCCATAAACCACGATCTCGTCCCCGGGTTGCAACCCGGCAAGTTCGGTACAGTGCCAGCCGGTCGGGAAGATGTCCGACAGCATGACGTAGTCGTTTTCCTTCTCCTGCGCGTCGTCGGGCAGCTTCAGGCAGTTCGAGTCGCCGAACGGTACCCGCAGATACTCGGCTTGGCCGCCGTTGTAGGGGCCCATACCCGCGAACCCGTAGGCCGCGCCGGCCATGTCCGGGTCGGGATTGGTGGTCAGACAGAAAGCCGTCAGCCCTTTCTCGCAATTGCGACAGAAGCCGCAACTGATATTGAACGGCAGGCAAACCCGGTCACCTACCTTCACCGAGGCCACGGCGGCACCGATTTCCACGACTTCGCCGAGGTTCTCGTGGCCGAGGACCCTGCCAGAGTCCATCGCCGTCCTGCCCTCGTACATGTGCAGGTCGGATCCGCAAATGTTCGTGGTGGTGATCCGGACGAGCACATCGGTGGGCTCCTCGATGACCGGGTCCGCGACGTCCTCAACGCGGACCTGCCTGGGCCCTTCGTACACAACAGCTTTCATGACCTCTCCTCATCGCTAACCGGAGCCGCCGCGGATATCCGAACTCCCCGAGCGGCCGACGCAACATCCAGCGGCCACGCTTCCAGAGTGCGGTTCTGACATCTTCGTCCTGCCAGGTCGAGTTCGCGATGCCTCTTTAGTCCCCGCGAGACGCTAGGCAAGGCTGCACGTCGTCACTGAGCGGCGTAACGTTGGCGACACCTGGGTTCCCACGGGTCAGCCGTCATCAGCCACTCGTGGTGACCGGACGGGGGTCTGACACGGAGTCATCTGGCGTCGACGGCGCCGGCTTGGCGGCGATGGGCAGCGCGGGCAAGGCCCAGCTGTCCAACATGTATGCCCTCTTGGTCCTCTCATCACTGATGTTCGATGGCCGCGGCGCGAACGACATTCTCGAGCTGGCTGCCGACTCGGTGGCCTCGCTGAGCCAATCCACTACCGACGCCGCCTACCGGATCATCGATGGCTCGCTGGCAGACAGCCGCGATCCCGGCCGGCCGATGACGAGCGAGCTCGATACAGCCGTCGGGAAAAACTTCGATGTCGATCGGAAAATTGGCTTAGCCGACGGGATTTGGCGTTACGCGTTCACTCTGCGCGCATTGAGGGGCCTTACCGGGGTGCTGGTGGTGCGCGCTGCGACCGCGTTGTCAGCCGATGAGCTTTTTTTACTCAAGGCTCTCGCGCAGCAGACCGCCGCCGCGATGACTGCCGCGGCTCTCATCGAACGAGAGCGTGATCAGCAGGTTCGACTCGTGCACGTGATCGAGGAACGTGACGAAACGATCGAACACTTGGCTCGGGTGGTGAACGACCTTGAGCGACACGAGCGGATACACGAGGCGCTGATCGCCTTGTCGGCCGCTGGAGCCGGTGAAGCGGGGATCGCCGCTAAACTGCATGAACTCACCTCGCTGGCAGTCGGCGTCGAGGACGTGTTCGGCAACCTCAGGGCGTGCGCCGGCACTACGGAGCCAGGCGATTACCGCTGTATCGGAGGCGTCAACCGTGAAGAGGTGCTTCGCAGCGCCGCGGCCAGCGCACAACCGGCGCGCGAGGGTGGCCGGCTGTTCAGTGTGGTTCGATCACGCGGCGACGTGCTCGGGGTGCTGCTGCTGTTCGACCCGGACGGACGCGCCAGCACCCTGGACAGCTTCACGCTCGACTACGGAGCCACCGTGCTCGCGCTCGAGCTATCCCACCGCAGGGAGTTGGCAGAGGCCGAGCTCCGCCGCCGCCTTGACCTGATCGAGGATTTGTTGACCGGTACCGACGACGAGAGTGCTTACGCTCGTGCCGAGGCCTTGGAACACGACTTAAGGTCTCCTCACTGTGTCGCTGTACTGCATTGGGAGAACACCGATTCCGGTCTTGTTGATAAGGCGGCGGCGCACTGGGCCAAACGCATAGGACGGGATTGCCTGGTCACTCGCCGGCACGCGACCACGATCCTGGTCAGCGCCGGCGAGTTGGACCACACCGACCTCCATCGCGCCATCTCGGCCGACGTGGGCTCCAACCGCGGTTCGATCGGGATCGGCTCGCTGGTTGACGCTCCCTCCGCGCTTCCACGGTCCCTCTCAGAGGCGCAGCGCGCATTCAAGATCAAGCAAGCCTCCCCCACACCGTACGGCAGCCGACGGTTCGAAGACCTTGGCGTGTACCGCATCCTGGATTCGGGTGAAGGTCGGCCCGAGGTCCGCAGATTCGTGCAGGAATGGCTGGGTGAGTTACTCGACTACGATCGCACCAAACGTGCCGAGCTGGTCAAGACCCTCGCGCACTACCTTGATTGCGGCGGAAACTACGATCTCACAGCACAATCGCTGCAGATTCATCGCAGCACCCTGCGCTATCGGTTGGCGCGGATCCGCGACATCACCGGCCGTGATCTGCAGGATGTGGACACTCGCCTCAACCTCCACTTGGCTACCCGGGTACTCAGCGTGCTCGGTGGAAGCGATCCGACCGAAGACGGCCACCGGCAGGGTTGAACTGACGCTGAA
>DATNKY010000565.1:0-2897 GCA_035603155.1 Solirubrobacteraceae bacterium | reverse complement strand
TGCCGCATAGTCGGCCCGGCTCCAGGCGCCCAGGTATGCGTGCACCGTGTCCGACGGGGTCGAAGATGATCCGCCGCAGGCGGCGACCGCGACGGTCACGGCTAGGGCGAGTGGCGCGCCGGACGCCGTCCTGCACCAGGCGCGCATCCGCGCGCGGGGGCTTGCGCAGGACACCGAGCCGAGCATAGAAGCTCGCTTGACAAAACCTAAGATCATTAGGTATATTCCTAAGCGTACTAGGAAATCTCTCTTCTTCAGATACGGAGACCGAAATGAAGACCACCGCTGTCACCGACACGCTCACCCAGCTCACCCGCCTTGGCTTCGTCAACGCCTACCTCGTCCGTGAGGACGACGGCCTAACCCTCGTCGACACGGCCGTCGGTCGCAGCGGCGACGCGCTGATCGCCGCGGCCGCGCAGGCCGGAGCCCCGATTCGCCGGATCGCACTGACCCACGGTCACGGGGATCACGTCGGCTCGCTCGATGAGCTCAAGGGCAAGCTCGGCGCCGAGGTACCGGTGCTGATGCCCGAGCTCGACGCGCGGATTCACGCCGGCGAGAAGGTCGTCGAAGGCAAGTTGACCGGCAGCTGGCCGAAGCTCGAGACCGTGCCCGACGTCCGCCTGGCGCCCGGCGACCGCGTCGGCAGCCTCGAGGTGATCGCGAGCCCGGGGCACACGCCGGGGCACGTCGCGTTCCTCGACACGCGTGACCGGACTCTGATCGCCGGCGACGTCTACACGTCGTTCGGGAAGGTCGCCGTCACCAACCACTTCTACCTGCGGTTCCCGCTGGCGGCGATGGCGACTTTCGACAAGGCCCAGGACATGCAGTCGGCGCGTGACCTGAGGGCGCTGGAGCCGGCGCTGCTGGTCGTGGGCCACGGACCGGCCGTGCGCTCGCCGAATGCCGCGATGGACGCGGCGATCGCCAGGGCGGGCCGCTGATGCCTCGTGCGGGCCTCGATCGCGAGGCGGTCGTGATGGCCGCCGCCGAGCTCGCCGACAGCGACCCCGAGGGGCTCGACGCGGTAACGCTGACCGCGCTCGCCGAACGTCTCGGGATCCGCACCCCGTCTCTGTACGCCCACATCGACGGTCTCGCGGACCTGCGGCGGCATCTCCGCGTCCGGGGCGCACGCCAGCTCACGGCCGCGATCGTCACCGCGACCTCGGGGCGCGCCGGGCTCGATGCATTGCGCGGGCTTGCAGGGACCTACCGCGAGTTCGCGCATGCGCATCCGGGCATCTACGCGGCGATGCAGCGCGCGCCCGAGGAGCAGGACGTCGAAGCGGCTGCGGCCGCGCGGGAGCTGGTCGACGCGATCATTACCGCGCTCAGCGGCTACGGGCTCAGCGGTGATGACGCGATCCACGCGATCCGGGTCGTGCGGGCGACGCTGCACGGGTTCGTCTCGCTCGAGCAGCTCGGCGGCTTCCGGATTCCGATCTCGCTCGACGAGACCTACGACCGGCTGGTCGCGATGCTGGACCGCTCGCTGAGCGGGCCGGAGCCTTCGACTAGTTCCGGTTCGGGGAGTCCCACTAGGATCGCCTGACGGATGCCCGAGATCGCAATCGCCGATGTTCCAGAGCAGGCGCGCTACGTGGTCGACGTCGACGGGCGGCGCGCCGGCTCGGTCACCTACCGGTTGGGCGACGGCCAGATCGCGCTACTGCATGCCGAGGTCGAGCCCGCGATGCGCACCCGGGGAATCGCGTCGCGGTTGATCGAGTTCACGCTCGACGACGCCCGTGTGCGTGGGCTGAGCGTGCTCCCGTATTGCCCCTTCGTCCGCTGGTACATCGAGCAGCACGACGAGTACCTGGCGCTGGTCCCGCTCGACGCGCAGGCCCGTTTCGGTCTCTGACCCGCGGGGCATCGAATCGTTGCCGTCCATCCGGCAGCTCCCGGTTGCGGCGCGCGGACAAGACTCAATCCACCGCGACGGCGCCCACCGTCCGCGGCTCGCCGTCGCCGGCCGCGCGCGGCGCCCCCGCGAGCTGACCGGCGGCACACTCCTCCGCCTCGACATCGGTGCGCCGCTCGGTCCGCAGAGCGAATCCGCCGATCCCCGCGACCGTCAGCAGTCCAGCGCCGATCCCGACCGCGAGATGGAACGCGTCCTCGGAGGCGCCGGCCGAGGCATTGGCCGCAAACACGCGCTGCGACGGCGGGATCGCGCTCGGCGCGATCACCCCGAACGTACGGCGCTTGGCCTCCTGGACGGCCGCCTGGCTCGACGGTGGCAGCCGGCCGCCGAGGCGCTGATCGAGTGCAGCGGCGAAGTGGGCCGACACGATTGCACCGACGGCGGCAACCGAGATCAGACCGGCGGTGCGGGCGATCGCGTTGTTGACCGCGGACGCGATCCCTGCCTGGGACTCGTCGACGTCCCCGAGCACGGTCGCCGTCAGCGGCGCGACCGTGAGCGCGAGGCCGAGCGAGAACACGAGCAACGCCGGCAGCACTTCGGTGAGGAGCGAGACCGAGGTGCCGTACCGGAGCATCAGAACGAACCCGAGCGCGACCGTGAACGGTCCGACGGTCAGAAAAAAGCGCGGCCCGTACTGGTCAGCGAGCTTGCCCATCCGCCGCGACAGCACGAACATCACGATCGTCGGGACCAGGCCCGTTACGCCCGACTTTAGGGCGCTGTAGCCGGCCACCTGTTGCAGGTAGATCGTGACGAAGAAGCCCAACAGACCAATCCCGCCGTACATCGCGAACGTCTGCGCGTTGGCGACCGAGAAGTTGCGATGGGCAAACAACGTCAGCGGCAGCATCGGCGCCCGGGCGCGTGACTCGAACACCACGAACGATGCGAACAGCGCCAGCCCGGCCGCCAGCGCGCCCCAGACTCCGGGGTCCGACCAGCCGAGCACCGGCTGCTC
>DATNKY010000110.1:0-2471 GCA_035603155.1 Solirubrobacteraceae bacterium | reverse complement strand
GCGGCGACCCCGAGCAGCTCGAGTATGAGATGGCCCGGCTGAGCCGCGCCGCGCACCGCCTCGTATGGCTGAACCCGCTCGCCGCGCACCCCGACTATGAGCCGCTGACGCGCGGGATGCGCGCTGCGGTTCCCCACACCGACCAGCTGCTCGCCGGCAACTCACTCGCATCGCTCGAGCAGCTTGCTGCAATATTGGAGGAGATGTGAACGACGTACTGCCCGACCTGAACAAGTGGATCGACCGCGGTGACAGGATCGCGATCGCGACTGTGGTCGCGGTCAAGAAGTCGGCGCCGCGGCCACCGGGCGCGAAGATGGCCGTCAACGAGGACGGCGAGATCATCGGCGCTGTGTCAGGCGGGTGCGTCGAGGGCGCCGTCGTCGAGATCGCCGACCAGGTCCTGCGCGGCGGCCAGCCCCAGCTCGTGCACTTCGGGATCGCCGACGAGCAGGCGTGGGACGTCGGATTGCCGTGCGGCGGCGAGATCGACGTCTGGGTGCAGGAGTACGCGCCCGGCCGGTTCACCGAGATCGCGAGCTCCGGCGGGCGCGCCGCCGAGGTGACCCTGATCGAGGGCGACGAGAAGGGCAAGAAGGTGCTGTTCGAGGAGGACCTGTCCCAATCGGGGACGCTCGGCTCGCCCGAGCTCGACGCGCAGGCCCGACGTGCGGCCGAGGATCACATCTGGGCTGAGACGTCGGAGCTGCAGGGGCCGGTGTTCGTCGACGTCGTCGCTCCGGCGCCGCGGTTGCTGATGTTTGGCGCCGTGCCGATCGCCGCGGCGCTGTGCACGCTCTCGCGCGCCGCCGGGTGGCGGCCGTTCGTCGTCGATCCCCGCCGGCGGTTCGCGACCCGGGAGCGCTTTCCCGACGCCGAGCAGGTGCTGGCGATATGGCCCGACGAGGCGTTTGCGCAGCTCGGCGGGATCGATCCGGCGACCTCGATCGTGGTCCTCACCCATGACCCCAAGCTCGACGACGCGGCGTTGATCATCGCCCTTCGCTCGGCGGCGCGGTTCGTCGGCGCAATGGGCTCGCGCCGCGCACAGGAGTCCCGTCGCGAGCGGCTGCTCGCGGAGGGGATGACCGACGACGAGCTCGCGCGCCTGTCGGCACCGGTCGGGCTCGATCTCGGCGCGGTCAGCGCGGAGGAGACCGCTCTGTCGATCCTCGCAGAGGTCGTGGCCACGCGGCACGGGCGCGACGGCGGCCGGCTGAAGGCAGCCGGCGGCCGGATCCACGAGGTCCCCGCCTAAGTGCTCCCCGTCGTGAGACGGCTTGCGGAGGCTTGATGATCGCCGGGCTTGTGCTTGCCGCGGGTGCGGGGTCTCGGTTCGGCGGCGCCGACAGCAAGCTGCTGGCTGACCTAGACGGGCGGCCGCTGGTCGAGCGTTCGATCGCCGCCGCGTGCGCCGTGCCGGCTCTGGAGCGGGTCGTGGTGGTCTTTGGAGCGCGCGCCGACGATTTGCTGGCGGCGGTGCGCCTCGGGCGCGCCGAGGCGGTCGTGTGCTCGGACTGGGCGCGCGGCCAGTCGGCCTCGCTGCGGTGCGGGCTTGACGCGCTCGACGGCGCATCGAGGGTGATCGTGACGCTCGGCGACGCGCCTCTGGTGAGTGCGCGCGTGATCGCGCTGTTCGTCGGCGAGCCGGGGCGTACGCGGGCGGTCTACGACGGTCGCCCGGGCCATCCGGTCGTGCTCGAGTCCCAGCAGATCGAGGCGCTGAGGTCTTTGAGCGGCGACACGGGCGCGCGGGAACTGCTCCGCGGCGGGCCCGTGATCGAGGTCGGACATCTCTGCAGCGACCGCGATGTCGACACACATGAGGATCTGGAGGTGGTTCGCGATGAAGCTAGAGCAGGCATTTGAGGTCGCCGCTCCGATAGAGCGGGTCTGGGAGGCCCTGATCGACGTGGAACGGGTGGCGCCCTGCCTCCCCGGCGCGGCCGTCACGGGCCGCAACGAAGACGGCTCGTACAACGGCACCTTCAAGGTCAAGATCGGCCCGACCTCGGCGGCCTACACCGGCAAGCTCGCGATGGAGAACGTCGATGAGGCGGCCCGTACGGCGACGATGGAGGCCCAGGGGACCGACAAGCGCGGCCAGGGAGGCGCGAAGGCGACGATCGTCTCGAGGCTCGCCGAGGCCGGCGTTGGGGCCACCCGGGTCGAGGTCGTGACCGACTACCACATCACCGGCCGCCTGGCCCGGTTCGGGCGCGGCGGGATGATCGAGGACATCTCCAACCGGCTGCTGGGTGACTTCGCAAAGTGCCTGCAGACTTCGCTCGCGGGCGCCGGAGAGGGCGAGCCTGCAGCGTCGGCGGCACCTGCCTCGTCCGACGAGGCGGCGGTGCCCGCTGAGCCGGCCAAGGCTGCTGAGTCGGCTGCGCTCGAGGCGGCGGCTGAGGCCGGGCAGGCCGCTGAGTCGGCTGCGCGCGAGGCGGCGGCTGAGGCCGGGCAGGCTGCTG
>DATNKY010000114.1:0-9309 GCA_035603155.1 Solirubrobacteraceae bacterium | reverse complement strand
AACACGTCGTCGAGCGTCGGTCGACGCAAACCGAGGTCGCTCACCGCGATTTCCGCCTTGCGGAGCGCCGAGGCCGCCTCCACGATCATCTCGAGTCCATCCCGCGGCGCCGGAAGCGTCAGCTGCGCGAGCCGCTCCCCGGGCTCGGGCTCACCGCAACCAATCCCGGCCAGCGCCGCCCGCGCATTGTCCCGCTCAGCGGCGTTCACCAGCTCGAGTTCCAGGATCTGCCCGCCGACGCGGTCCTTGAGCTCGCTTCCCGTGCCCTGGGCGATCATCCGACCGTGGTCGATCACGGCGATCTGCTCGGCGAGCTGATCTGCCTCCTCGAGGTACTGGGTGGTGAGGAGAAGCGTCGTGCCCTCGCGGACGAGCTCGCGCACGACCGCCCAGATCTCGTTGCGGCTGCGCGGATCCAGCCCGGTCGTCGGCTCGTCCAGGAACAGGACGCGCGGGCGGGTCAGCAGGCTGGATGCGAGGTCGAGACGTCGCCGCATCCCACCGGAGTATGTGCGTGCCGGGCGGTCAGCGGCATCAGCCAGGTCGAAACGCTCGAGCAGCTCGGTCGCACGCCGGCGAGCATCGGCGGCCGAGAGGTCAAACAGCCGCCCGAACATCTGGAGGTTCTCCCGGCCCGTCAGCATCTCGTCGACCGCCGCAAACTGGCCGGCCAGCCCCAACAGCTCCCGAACGCCCGCGGCGTCGCGGACGACGTCGTGGCCAAACACCTCGGCCCGTCCGGCGTCCGGAGCCAACAGCGTGGCGAGCACCCGGACGAGCGTCGTCTTCCCCGCGCCGTTCGGTCCCAACAGCCCAAAGACCGTGGCCTCCTCGACATCCAGGTCGACGCCATCGAGCGCCGTGGTCGTCCGAAAGCGCTTGACTACACCCTCGACATGAACAGCCGAATCGGGCATCAGCGGCAGGCGGCGGACATCGCGCTCTTAGCCTCGCTCGCTGTCTGGTGAACGGTCATCGCATAATTCAGGCGATTCGAGTCTCGACCGGATTTGGCGGAGCTCGAGCAGTTCGAGGCCAAGCGCTTCGATCTGGCCGAGGACCCCGAACAAGGCGGACCGATCTTCAACAAAACCCGTGAGCAAGGTCTCTCCGGCCTTGATCTCACACACCATCGTGGGGAAGGCGGACATGCTGGTAGGTCCGAGCCTGCCCTTTATCCGGATCGCGTACAAGCATCGTGCAATGGCCACACGGTCATCCTGCCGCCCGACCTAACGAGCCAGCAACGCCGGAATCAGTTGATTTGCACACGCCGCCGTCAGCTCTGCCTCGGCGCTGTTCAGGAGCGTCCGGCCGAGAGGAGCCGGAGCTCGCGTGCGCGTTGGACGGCGGAAGACCGATCGTGCACACCGAGCTTGGAATAGATGCGGTCGATGTGCGTGTTAACCGTGTGGATGGAGACGTAGAGCTCGCCCGCGATCTCGGGCCGCGTCAGATTTGTCGGCAGATGGCGCAGTACGCGGAGCTCGCTCGGGCTGAGCTCCCCCGGTGGCGACAGGAGCTCTCCCTCGGCGCTCGGCGTCCTTGCGCCTCGCAGCACTCTGGCGATGTCCGCGAGGAGGGCGCCGTGAGCCGTTTCATGACGCGGGAGCACATCGAGCAGCGCCGTGGCGTCGCTCACGACAAACGGGAAGATCAGCCGGTCTGGCTCGGCGGCCGCGAGCGCTGCCTCGGCTGCGCCCGCGGCGGCGTTGCGATCCCCGAGGCGTAGGTGCGCGATGCCGGCGAGCAGATGCGTTTCAACGAGCGTGAACGCGGGAAGGCCGACCGGGGGTGACGCGTCCGGCACGTCTTGGAGTAGATCCAATGCCGCATTGGGGTCTCCCTCCGCGAGGTAAATCACTGCACGCGCGTTGTAGATGAACCCCATCCGTTGGTGCTCGGCGGAGAATCCCGTGAGCGTCGCGCGCGCCTCATCTAGCATCCCGAGCCGTGCCTGAGCGGCCGCAAGCCATCCGACGACCGGCGTCGCGAGAGTGTGAACACCTGTCAGTAGCGACTGTGCCCGGGCGCCCGCCGCGAATGCCTCGAGTGCGGCCTGACCCTGCCCGCGAGCGGCGTGCAACTGGCCGGTCACCAGGTGCAGCAGCACGGCGGCGGCCGGGTCAGTTTGTGGCTCGGCGAGCTCCCGGGCGCGGCGCAGCGCGCTCTCTCCTTCGTCGAACTCTCCCATCCAGATCGCCCAGAAGGCAGCGGCCTCAAGCGCTGGCACGAGTATCGGCCGATCGTCTAAGCCATAACGTTGGGCTAGGGCGACCGCCTGACGCCCCCGTTCGCGCGCGCTCGCGAGCGTGACGAGCGTTGTCGGGAAAATTTGGTGCGCGCGACAAGCGACCTCCAGGTATGGCCGGCCGATCGCCTTGGCGAGCGCGGCGCCCTCGGAGAGGTGCCGCTCGGCCTCGTCGAATCGCCGAGACCACGTCTTGACGATCCCGAGATTCATCAGCGCGACGCCCCGCAGCTCACTCCCCATCGCGCTCTGGTCGCTGGATTCGTCTGCCGTCGAAGCGTCAAGCAGGTTCACCTGCTCCACGACTTCGCTGAACTGACCGCTGCGGCGTGCCAACGCCAACCGCAACGACGCTATTGCAACCGCGAGGTGTCGGCGGCGCGCAGCTGGGGCGCTCTGGACGTGGGACTCGGCCAGCTCCAGCCGACCGGCCGTCTCCTCCAACCGCCCCTGTGCGAGCTCGACCGCCGCGTGGACCAACGCCAGCTCAGGATCATCGGCCGATACGCCTTCGGGGAACGACCGCAGCAACCCGGCGATCCTGCTCTCCTGCCCGTCGAGAGTCAAACTGAACAAGTGGTCCGCGAGCAGCCGCGCCGCGTCCGTCGAGTCGCCGGCCGCGAGCATGTGTCGCACCGCCTCGACCGCGTCACCGTGGTCAGCGAACCATCGCGCGGCCCGACGATGGAGCTTGGGAACCTCACCAGCCGACCGTCGGCGTAGCTCCAGGCGCAGGAAATCCGTCAGCAGTTGGTGGTAGCGAAACCATGTGCGGTGCGCGTCGAGCGACACGACAAACGCGTTGGCGTCCTCGAGCTCGAGCAGCATCCGATCCGAGCCCGCGCGGCCCGCCAGCAGGTCGGCGAGTTCACCGTTTACCCGGTCGACAAGCGAGGTTCGCAACAGCATGCTCTGAACCTCGCTCGGCTGGCGCTCGAGCATCTCGGCCATCAGGTACTCCCCAATCGCCCTATCGGTCCCAGAGAACTCGGCCACGAAACGCTCAGGATCGGGGTGACCACTAAGCGAGATCACCGCGAGGCGCAGACCAGCCGCCCAACCCTCCGTCTGCTGGTGCAACGCGGCCACGCCGCCGTCCGACAGACTGATCCCGGAGGCGGCGAGCAGCGCGCGCGTCTCGAGCTCGGTGAACCGCAGGTCCCCGGCCCGAATCTCGGCGATCTCGTCGCCAAGCCTGAGCCGGCGTAGCCTGATTGGCGGATCCCGGCGAGACGACAGCACCACACGCGCGGAGTTCGGCGACATCGCGACCAAATGCTCGAGCTTGGTGAGCGCATCAGCTGACTTGAGCTCGTGGAGATCGTCGATGATCAGCACCACGGGTTCGCCTCGATCTTCGAGCTCCGAAAGCACCCTGTCCACCAGCTCGTCGGCATTGAGTGAAGCAATCGCCGCGAGTCGCGTCTCAGCACCGACCGACCGCGCCGACCCGAGGATCGCGTTCAAGACGCCGGACCAGAAGCGCTGGGCGTCCTGTTGGTCGCGGTCGACGGACACGAACGTGACCCAACGAACGCTGGTCGAGCGGCGAGCCCATGCCCGCAAGAGCGAGGTCTTGCCACTGCCCGGCGGCGCCGAGACGACCGTCACGCGTTTGGTCACAGCGCGGTCCAGCATCTGGAGCAGGTCTTCCCGGTCCATTAGGCCGCGAGCAACCGAATCGTCTCTTGAGATCGATTGCCGGGCCTGCTCCCCGCGCTCCGTCGTCGCCATCGTGGTAATGCGGTGCCTACGGTCGAGTACTTCGATCAGGTTACGCCGTCCAATCAGATCGCTCGCCTCGCTGCGCAATGGCAGACCAAACCTCGATCGAGGGAGTTGAACAGTGCCCGACCGCCGAAGCGGGTCTTTGGCCTACGGATCGATGGGATCTGGCGATGACTTATCACCCGCAGGCTGGTGACGATGCGGTTGCGAGTTATCGACTAGAGGAGGACGAAGTCCATGTCCGATATCAGCAACGGTCACGCTCCTGTGAGCGCCGCCCTCACCGACGTAGCCGGCGCCGAGCCGTCGGCCGATCCCCGCCGTTGGCGCGCGCTGATCCTCCTGTGCGCGGCCCAGTTCATGGTCGTGCTGGACGCGTCGATCGTCAACGTCGCGCTGCCGTCGATCAAGACCGCGCTCCACTTCTCAGAGTCCAGCCTGCCGTGGGTCGTGAACGCCTACACCCTCACGTTCGGAGGCTTCCTGCTGCTCGGCGGCCGCGCAGCCGACCTGCTCGGCCGACGGCGGGTGTTCATGATCGGCCTGGTCGTCTTCTCGGCCGCGTCCCTGGCCGGCGGCCTGGCGCAGTCAGAAGCTTGGCTGCTCGTGGCCCGCGGCATCCAGGGCCTGGGGGCGGCCATCCTCTCTCCGGCGACCCTGTCAATCATCACCACGACCTTCACCGAGGGCAGCGAGCGCAACAAGGCGTTGGGCATCTGGGGCGGACTGGCCGGCGCTGGGGCCGCCGCCGGAGTGCTCCTTGGTGGCGTGCTGACCACTGGCCTCGGCTGGCGCTGGGTGCTTTTCGTCAACGTGCCGATCGGCGTGTTGGCGATCGCGCTGGTCCCGCGGCTAATCGCCGAGAGCCGGTCGCCCGACCGGCACGCCGGCTATGACGTCGCTGGAGCGGTGTCGATCACCGGTGGGTTGATGCTGCTGGTCTACACGCTGGTCAAGACCAGTGACGTGGGCTGGGGGTCGGCGCGGACGATCGTGCTGCTCGCCCTGTCGGCGGCCCTGATCGCGGGGTTCGTATTGATCGAATCGCGGGCGCGCTCGCCGCTGATGCCGCTGCGCATCTTCCGCAACCGGTCGGTGGCCAGCGCGGATGCTGTGGGGCTGCTGGTCGGCGCGGCGCTGTTGTCGATGTTCTTCTTCCTCTCGCTGTATCTGCAGCAGGTGCTGCACTACTCGGCCCTGCGAACCGGTATCTCGTACCTGCCGCTCGCCGTCGGCATCATCATCGCCGCTGGCCTCGCGTCGGCGCTTACCAGCCGCCTCGGCGCCAAGCCCGTGCTCGTGGCCGGCTTGGTACTCCTCGCCGGCGGGATGGTTTGGTTCAGCAACGTGCACGCGCATGGCAACTACAGCCGCGACGTGCTGGGCCCGTCGCTGATCGTCGCCTTGGGACTCGGGTTCTGCTTCGTCCCGTTGACCATCCTCGCGGTGAGCGGCACGACTGAGTCCGACGCGGGACTCGCTTCGGGCCTGATCAACACGGCCGAGCAGGTGGGCGGCGCGATCGGCCTCGCCGTCCTGGCGACGGTCGCCACCTCACGCACGGACAGCCTGCTGCGCGCCGCCCACGGCTCGCAGTCGGCGCTGCCCGGCGCGCTCACCGAAGGCTTCTCGCGCGCGTTCATCGTGGGAGCCGGGTTCGCCGTACTCGGCATCGTCCTGGCACTGCTGTTCGTCCAGAACAGCCGCCCGGCGACCGGCAACGAGACCGCCGACGAAGACGCCGGGGAGTCGCTGGCGACGACCGCGGCGTAACGGCGGGACGATCGCTGGTGCTGCCGCGCTGGTCGGTCAAGCCCCGTCGTTCGGACCGCCGTTCGCGCTCGTTGCGCGGTCCGGCATGCAAAGAAACCCCCGAAACCGACGGGTTTCGTTGAACCAACACCCATACGGAATCGAGCGATTCGATGAGCGAGATGCGAGGTAGGCAGCGAAGTGCGGTTGTGTTCGGGGCGCGCAATTTGGGTCGCGCGGTGATCGAGTTGCTGGTGAGCGACCGGTGGGCGGTGACAGGGGTGGCGCGATCGCGCAGCACCCTGGATGGTGTCAGCGCGGCGGGCGCGCTCGCGTTGAGGGCAGATGTCACGGATCCCGCGAGCGTATACGGCGTGTTGGAGCAGGCGGCCGCCGCTCATGGTGGAGTCGAGCTCGTGCTCAACGCGGCGGCCGCCTATGGCGGCGAGCGCGCTGGGCCGTTCGGCGGCGGTCCGATTGCCAACGCCGACCTTGACGGGTTTGACTCGTGGGCGGCGGCTTCGGCCCGCGCGGCGTTTTCGTTTTTGTCTGCCACGGGGCGGTTCGCGGTCGCGCAGGGTAGGGCGGCGACTGTGGTGCAGGTCACCGGCGGCTCGGCGCGTCGCGCGATGGCGGGCCGCGGTCTGTGGGCGGCGGGATCGTTCGGGGTGCGAGCGATCACCAATGCGGCGGCGCTCGAGCTGCGCCCTCACGGCGTTCAGGTCGCGTTGCTGATCGTCGACGCGGGCATCCAGCCGCTCGACGGGTCCACTCGGCCCGGTGTGTCCCCGGAAGCGCTGGCCGACCCGCGCAGGATCGCCGACGCGGTCCTGTTTCTCGCCAACCAGGACGCGCGCTGCGCGACGCACGAGCTCCAGCTCACCCCACTCGCCGAGAACTGGACGCCGTGAACCCCGCAGGTCAAGGATTGCCACCACGCCGACGCTCGGGTCCTGCGAATCACTGTGATCCGGCGACGCCTCCTCACCTGCCTGGCGGCAACACTGAGCGTCGATCCTGGCAGCAACGCAGAAGTCTGGAGGCCGGAGCAGTGAGTGAGCTTCAAGGTATCGGGCGGTTCAAATTTCACGAGGGCGAGCTCGAGGAGTTCAAGCGCTTGTCCGCCAAATGCATGGAGATCGTGCGCGCCAAGGACACCGGCACGCTGCAATACGACATCTACTGCAATGACGATCAGTCCGAGTGCATCGTCCTTGAGCGGTACAGAGACTCCGAAGCGCTGATCGAGCACGCTGCGCACCTGGGCGACCTCGGGGAGGCAATTTTTGCGACGGGATGGGTCTCCGGCGAGCTCCTCGGTGAGCCGAGCGCAGAGCTCAAAGCGAAGATGGTCGGCAGCGAGGTCCGTCGCTTCACGCCCTACCAGTCGATGTAGATACCGCTCGTCGGCTCGGGCGAGGCCGCTCCGAGCCCTCGCCGGCCTCCGGACAGGAGGTTTCGGCGGTGGATTGAGGTGGGCGAGCGAGCCTGTGGCGCGGCGAAAGGCAACCGAATCGAAGGAGATCCTGTATGACTATCGAGCAGCGAGAGAACCTGGACGCGATGTTGCGACAGTCGGCGTTTCCCGTCGATGGTGATGTCAACGAGCAACGGCGATTGCTGCGGGAGTTGCTGGCGGCGCAGCCGCTGCCCGCCGACGTGACGGTGAGCGCAGCCGCGCTGGGCGGCGTCCGGACGGCTGAGATCACGGTCGACGGAATCGAGCCTCGTCATGTGGTTCTTTACTTTCACGCTGGCGTGTACGTGTTGGGGGACGCGTTCCTGGCCGCTGACCTGGCTTCGCAGGTCGCTCGGCGGGTGCGTGCCAAGGCCGTCTCGGTCGACTATCGGCTCGCTCCCGAGTACCCGTATCCGGCGGCGGTTGACGACGCTTTTGCGGCCTACGAGGCGCTCCTGGCGGCGGGTGTCGCCGCTTCGGACGTCGTGTTCGCGGGAGAGTCCGCCGGCGGCGGGCTGGTAGTCGCGACGCTGGCCAACGCCCGCGATCGCGGGCTGCCGTTGCCGGCCGCGTCGTTGGTCATGTCACCGTATGTCGATCTGACGCTGGCCGGGGCGAGCATGGACAGCAAGCGTGAGGTCGACCCGCTGCTCAGCCGCGAAGCGCTCCAGGCGCGAGTTGGCGACTATACGGCGCGACAGGATCCCGCGCTTGGCCTGATCAGCCCCGTATTCGCCGACCTGTCCGGCCTGCCGCCGCTGATCATCCAGGCCGGAAGTCACGAGGTGCTGCTCGACGACGCCGTCCGCCTCGCGCGACAGGCCGCCACCGCCGACGTCGAGGTCACGCTCGACATCACCCCTCAGGTGCCCCACGTCTTTCAGGCCTATTACCCGATCCTTGACGAAGCAGCCGCCGCGCTAGACAGAGCCGGACAGCTCCTGACCGCACACCTCGCCGGCACAGAACGCGTCAACGGAGAGCGAGAGGTGACCGGCTGATGTCCAAGGCAGTTCGATTCGACGATTACGGTGGCATCGAGGTCCTGGAGGTGCGCGACGTGGCGCGTCCGGAGCCCGGGCCCGACCAGGTGCTCGTGGCGGTCCGCGCCGCCGGCATCAATCCCAGTGAGGGGAAAATTCGTGCGGGCCTGGTCCGCGAGATCTTCCCCGCGACCTTTCCCAGCGGCGAGGGCTCGGACCTCGCCGGCGTGGTCGAGGAGGTCGGGGCGGGGGTGAGGGGCGTAGCCGTGGGCGACGAGGTGATCGGCTATACCGACAACCGCGCGAGCCACGCCGAGTACGTGCTCGTCGAGGCGGCCAACCTGACGGCGAAGCCTGCGGAGGTCCCGTGGGAGGTGGCGGGGGCCCTGTTCGTCGCAGGCGTGACCGGGGTCGGCACCGTGCGCGCCGTGGAACCGACTGTCGGTGAGGCGGTCGTGATCGCCGGGGCGGGCGGCGGCGTTGGCGTGTTCGCCGTCCAGCTCGCGGTTCGGACGGGCGCGCGCGTCATCGCATTGGCCAGCGAGCGCCATCACGCATGGCTGCGCGAGCGCGGCGCGGTTGCAGTCGCCTACGGTGATGGCGTCAGTGAGCGGATCACCGCGGCCGCCGAGGAGACGCCGGTGGCCGCGTTCATCGACCTCGTCGGCGGCGGCTACGTCGAGCTGGCGCTCGAGCTCGGCATCGCCACCGACCGGATCGACACGATCGTCGACTACCCCTCGATCGAGAAGTACGGCGTCAAGGGCGAAGGCGGCGCGGCCGCCGCGAGCGCGGCGACCCTGGCCGAACTGGCCCGGGCGATCGCGGCGGGCGACCTCGTCGTCCCAATCCAGCGCACCTACCGGCTCGACGACGTTCGAGCGGCGTTCACCGAACTCGAGACCGGTCACGTCGCCGGCAAGATTGTCCTCATCCCCTGACTGCTGGGACAATTCGGCTGGGATTTGGGGTAGTTCACCATCTCGCCTGGGCGCGCGTCCCGAATTCGGCCGCGGCGTCGTTGCGCGCGTCGCCGCGAGCGTGGAATACGCGGCGTGCTGCGCCAGAACGGCGGCCTCGACGTCGCTTGTGCTTTGGTCCGGGTGACCTGGGCCGGGCGGCAACCTTCCCACCCG
>DATNKY010000437.1:0-9770 GCA_035603155.1 Solirubrobacteraceae bacterium | reverse complement strand
GACACTACGCCCTGCTCGATCAGCTTGAGGATCGTTCCCGCGCAACCAATCTCGATGTCATCCGAGTGGGCACCGAGCGCGAGCAGCGTCATGGGCCCGTCACCGGTGCGGCGCGGAATGAGTGGCAGCATCAGCCAGCTGTTGCGGTTGCCGTCAGACCGCGGTCACTGCCGTGACCTGCGGTCCACAGCTGCCATGGCGCATGGCCGCTCTCGTACAGCCCCTCGAGCCATTGCTTGTCCTTGAGCGTGTCCATCGGGGCCCAGAAGCCCTCGTGGCGCTGGGCCAGCAACCGGCCGGTGCCGAGCAGCCTATGGAACGGCTCCTCGACGAGCTCCTCGCCGGGCCCGATGTCGTTCAGAAGTTCCGAGCGGAGCACGAAGTACCCGCCGTTGATCCACATGTTGGACCGGGCCACATCGCGGATTCCTTCGACGACCCCATTGTCGTCCATCGAGACGACGTGGAAGCTGTAGTTCGGCTGAACGGCGAGGAAGCTCGCGGCGGCATTTGTCTCGCGCGTCTTGGCGATCATCTCGTGCAGGTTGGCGTCGGTGAGCGTGTCGCCATAGTTGGCGAGGAACATCTCTTCGTCGCGCAGCAGGTGGCGGACCGCGCGCAGCCGCTCGCCGATGCATGAATGAAGCCCGGTGTCGACGAACGTGATGTTCCAGTTATGGATGTCGGTCTTGAGCAGGTGAACCTTCGCACCGCCGTCGGACAGCACGAAGTCGTTGGCCATCGCCTCGTTGTACGTCAAAAAGAACTGCTTGATTGCTTCGGATTTGTAGCCGAGGCACAGGATGAAGTCGGTGAACCCGAAGTGCGCGTAATACTTCATCACGTGCCAAAGGACCGGTCGGTTGCCGATCGGAACCATCGGCTTGGGCACCACGTCGGACGCCTCGCGCATCCGCAGCCCCTGGCCGCCGCAGAAGATGACCACCTTCACAGGACCTGCACCTCCGGTATCGGGACGATGAACTTGGCTCCCCATTCACGTGCGTAGGCGAGCTGCTCCACGATCTCCTCCTTGAGGTTCCAGGGAAGGATCAGGATGTAGTCGGGCCGGTCGAGCTCGAGCACCTCAGGGTGCTTGATCGGGATGTGCGTCCCGGGCAGGAACTGCCCCTGTTTGTACGGGTTGCGATCGACCGTGTAATCGAGCAGGTCTGTACGAATGCCGCAGAAGTTCAGGAGCGTGTTGCCCTTCCCTGGAGCGCCGTAGCCGGCGATGCGCTTGCCCTCGCGGCGCCGCGCGATCAGGAAGTCGAGCAGGCGCCACTTGGTCTCGTTGACCTGATGCGAGAACGAGCGATGTCCCTCGAGCGTGTCGAAGCCGAGGGTGCGCTCGTGCGCGGCCAGCTCCTCGACGTGTGGACTGATCGCCTGACGCCCGGTTTCAGCGCGCTGTGCGTAGAGCCGCAGCGAGCCGCCGTGCGACCTCAGCTCGTCGACGTCGAACAGCTGCAGCCCGTGCGCCTCGAGCACTTTGCGAGCTGACAGCAGTGAGAAGTAGGAGAAGTGCTCGTGATAGATCGTGTCGAACTGGTTGCTCTCGACGAGGCGCAGTAGGTGCGGAACCTCGATCGTCGCGACGCCCTCGGGTGCGAGCACGATCCCGATCCCGCCGACGAAGTCGTTGAGGTCGGGGACATGTGCCATCACGTTGTTGGCGGCCAGCAGGTCGGCCGTCCGGCCCTCGGCCACCAGCCGGCCGGCCAGATCCCGGCCGAAGAACTCGACGATGGTGTCGATGCCCTTCTCGCGCGCGACCGTCGCGACGTTGGCAGCGGGTTCGATGCCAAGCGCCGGGACACCGCGGGCGACGACGTGCTGGAGCAGGTAGCCGTCGTTGCTGGCCAGCTCCATCACGAGGCTGTTCTGATCGAGCCCGAAACGCTCGATCGCCATCTCCACGTAGTTGCGGGCGTGGGCGACCCACGAATCGGAGTACGACGAGAAGTAGGCGTACTCGCTGAAGATCGCGTCCGCGGTGACGAACTCCTCGAGCTGCACGAGCAGGCAGCTCTCGCAAACCTTGGCGTGAAGCGGGTAGAAGGCCTCCATCGCATTGACGCGATCGGCGGGCACATAGCTCTCGCACAGCGGCGACATGCCGAGATCGACGAACGTGTGCTCCAGTGCTTCGCCACAGAAGCGGCAGGTCGGGAGATGAACGCCTGCAGACGGCACTGCGTCGGCTGCCGGCTCGGTCAGGGTGTCGGCTTGGGCTGCTTGCATGCCTATCAAACGCGGCACGGCGGCTGAGACTTTCATGGGGGCTGTGCGGTCGGGGCGCGATCCGCGATTGGACTGCGGCAGATCCGCCGGCCGTCGCCGAGATCCTGACGGGCAGCCCCATACTGAAGCCCGAAAGATGAGCCGGGATCCAGGCGTTCCTAAGTCAGTGGAACAACCGCAACATGATCTGCCGAGGGCTCCGAGGATCGTCTTCTTCGGTCACTTCGGGTCCGAGAATTCAGGCAACGAGAGCACGTTGCTCACGGCCATCTCGCGCCTGCGCTCGGTCTACCCCGAGAGCGAGTTCCTCTGCGTGTGCACCCACGCCGATGTCGTAGAGAAGAGATATGGCATCGGAGCCGTTCCGATCACGACCCGAAGTGCGAGGATCTGGGATCAGGCGGTTCCGCTGTCCAGACGGCTGGCGATGCCGTTCGTCGGGTTGGGCGCCGAGCTCGCGCAATACGGTCGTGCCTACCGAACGCTTGGCGCCAGCGACATGCTGGTCATCCCGGGGACGGGAGTGGTGAACGACGCGTACGGCCTGTCGGCCTGGGGTCCATACAACCTATTCAAGTGGGTGCTCACAGCAAAGCTCCGTCGCCGCAGAGTGCTGTTTCTCAGTGTCGGCGTGGGTCCGCTCGATCGGACCGCCGGACGCCTGTTGGCCAAGGCCGCATTGTCGCTCGCTGACTACAGGTCATATCGGGACCACTCGAGCCAGGATTACCTCACCGCGATCGGCTTCGAGGCCGATCGCGACCCGGTTTACCCCGACCTGGTCTTCGGCTTGCCCGACGCGCTGATACCGCGCGGGGGCCGTCGATCGGATCGTGCCAGGCGTGTGGTGGGCCTCGGGCTGATGGAGTACGCGGGGCGCTACAGCTCCAGCGATCCGCGTCCCGAGACGTACGCCGCCTACCTGGAGTCGCTGGCCGCATTCGCCGCGTGGCTGCTCGAGCACGATTACGACATCCGGCTCCTGCTCGGCGACTCCGACGCGAGAGCGATCGAGGACTTCAGCTGCGCCCTGCGGGCGCGGATCGGGAGCTACGACCAACTGCGCGTCACGGTCCCCCGGATCACCTCGGTTCAGGATCTGCTCGCCGAGCTCGCCGCAACCGACGTGGTCGTCGCGACCCGCTTCCACAACGTTCTGCTGTCGCTGGTGCTCAGCAAGCCCGTGATTGCGATTTCGTTTCATCACAAATGCTCTTCACTGATGCGCCAGATGAACCTGTCCGAGTACTGCCACGACATCGATCAGATGGACGGCGACCGGCTGATCGAGCAGTTCCAGCAGCTGGAGCATGACCGGGACGCGGTATTGCGCACGATTGCTCGCGGGGTCAACGAGGCGCGCGCGAGGGTCGATGACCAGTACGACAAGCTGTTCCCGACCCCGTCCGGCGCCGTCGAACAGAAAGAGTCACGCGCCCGGCATCTGCGCCGGCGCCTCGAGACGGCGTTCCTGGTCCGCAACGAACGTGTCTGGCGGCGCCTTCCCGCCCGGGCGCGCGAGCGCAGGCCGATTCGATCCTATGGCGCGTGGTTGCACACGCTGGTCTGCCGGACCGCGGATCGAGAGATGTACGTGGGCACCCACTTCCTGCGCAATCGCGCGGCGCTCGAACTGATGCGCCGCCTGCTTGCGGACAAGGGGCGCAACGCTCCGGTCAAGATCGCGGTTCTCGGTTGCAGCATCGGCGTCGAGGTCTACTCGATCCTCTGGACGTTGCGTTCGAGCAGGCCCGATCTCGAGTTCAAGGTCCAGGCGCTCGACATCTCGCCAGAAGTGATCGAGGTCGCGCGACGCGGGGTTTACAGCTCGCAGGCGTCCGAGATGGTCAGCTTCCCGATCTTCGACGGTCTGACCGAGGCCGAGCGTGAGGGGATGTTCGATTGGGAGGGCGATGAGGGCGCAATCAAGCCCTGGCTGCGCGACGGCATCACATGGGGGGTGGGTGACGCCGGCGATCCGGGGCTGATCGCGAGCCTGGGGCCGCAGGATCTGGTGATCGCCAACAACTTCCTCTGTCACATGCCGGCGCCCAGTGCTCAGCGGTGCCTGCGAAATCTGGCACAGCTGGCCGGCGCCGGCGGGCATCTGGTCGTCACCGGGGTCGACTTGGACGTCCGGACGAACGTCGCGACCGAGCTGGGCTGGGAGCCGATCCCAGAACTGAGGGCCGAGATCCACGACGGCGACCCGCACGTGCGAAACGACTGGCCTTGGCAGTGGTGGGGCCTCGAGCCGCTCGATCCGCGGCGCGACGACTGGGAGACGCGCTACAGCGCCGTCTTCCGGATCACAGCCGACTGCTGAGGGGCCCTAGTGGCGTTGCGCCACGCGCCTGACGACCTTTTGCGTCGTCAGCCTCGGGTTCAACGTCAGATCCAGGAACCGGGCGGCGACCGCCTTCGCGAATCTGCGATCGCCGATCGAGTATCCGAGCTCGTGGAGTCCCGCTCGGTGGCGCCGCCAGAACTCCCGATCGCGGATTCTGAACGACTCGCCCGCGAGCACCTCGAAGTACTCGGACACCTGCTCGTCGAGCCGCTCTCGCTGCTCGGCCGGCGTGAGGAACTCGGGTCCGAACTCGACCAGGACCTTCGCCCGGTCCAGCAGCTCGCCGTTCACCTCGCCGACGCGCGACGTGATCGCGTCATCGTGGAGTCGCTGGTAGGAGAGGATCTGGTGAACGAAGCCGAGATCGCTGTCTTTCAGGGATCGCAGGCACGCTTCCAGGTCGGCGCTCGATGAGTCCCTGGAGAAGAACTGATCGCTCGCCCGGACGATCGACGCGCGATACAGCACGCTGGAAGGAACCCAGAAGGTGTCGATCTTTCCAAGGAGGTACAGCCTCGCCGCCTCGTGCCCCGCGAAGACCTCTCTGTCGAGCGGCAGATGGCCCCAGCGAACACCGATCCCGTCGGTCGCGTATGAGCCCACGATCCCGACAGACGGGTGACGCTCGGCCAGGTCCACCAGCTTGGCGATGCATTCGGGATACAGCCAGTCGTCCGCCGACAGGAGCTTGCAGTACCTGGCCTCCGCCGAGATTGACCGAAATGCCCGATTGTGGTTCTCGATCGCTCCAACGAACTGGTCATTGCGGATCACCTTGATCCGCGGATGGGCCGCTGCGTACTCGCTCGCGATCGCCAGTGAACGATCAGTGCTGCAGTTATCGACGACCGTGTACTCCCAGTTGTCGTATGACTGGGCCAGCACGCTCTCGATGCATTCCCCCAGGTACTTCTCGCCGTTGAAGACAGGGGTGGTCACGCTTACGAGCGGAGGGCGCGCGTCCGCCGACGGGCCGCCCGAGCTCATCTCGCGTGGCTCGCTATTGCGGTCGCGGCCTTGTCCTGCAGCCGGCGCGTGTAATACCGAGTGATGTCGAGGGCCGGCGCGGTACGCGGCTTGGCGCGGGAGTTTTGGAGAGCGTCGATCAGGGGTTTGGCGAGCGTTTCCCACCGGCACTCGGCGGCGAGGGCCGCCCCGGCGATCTTCGCTTGCGCCAGAGAGCCGGGGTTGTCGGCGTAATGGGTGATCGCGTCCTGCACGGCGGCCGGGCTGCCGGGGGCCACCAGAGTGGAGAAGCCGTGGGCGGCGAAGCGCTCGCTGATCTCGTCACCTTCGGCGAGGATGCACGGAAGACCGGCCCAGAGGTAATCGAGGTACCGGATGCGAGCCGAGAAGTGGGCTTCGTCGGTGACCCCGTGGAGGCAGAGGCCGATGTCCGCGTCGGCGAGGAGCTCGTGGCGGCGGTCAAACGGGACCCAGTCGTCCCAGAACAGGACGGTTTGCTCGAGCAGGCCAAGCTCGCGGGCGAGCTCGCGCGCCTGTTCGGTCGCGTTCATCGCCTGGACCTCCCTGGTGGGAGTCCGCGCGCCGGTGAAGACGAGCTTGATGTCGGGGCGAGTGTCAGCGAGACCGGCGAAGGCCCGGACCGCGGTCAGGGGGTCAAGCCAGCGCCAGGCGGCTCCCCACCAGAGCACGACGGTGTCGCCGGGGCGGACTTGCGCAAAGCGTTCGCGCAGCGGTCGGTGTTGCGCAGGCGGGGGCGGAGGCCCGACGCCGAAGGGAAGTTCGATGAGCTCGGGTTGGTCCTTGCGTGCAAGCGTGTTCAGGCGCGCCTCGAGGCGCTCTCGCTGACGGGAATTGGCGAACAGCACGATGTCGGCGTACCGCAGCTGGATGTCCATCAGGGCGAGGTTGGTGGCGACCGCGCGGCGTTGCTGGGTGGGGTCTTGGAGAGTCGCGACCTCGAGGTCGACGGGGTCGTACTGGTCTGAGACCACGAGGGTGGGGCGAGAGGGGGCGAGCGGAAGGAGGTACGGGGGAACGCTGGCGGAGATCACTGCGTCGTGGGCGACGATCTCCCGCGCCAGCCGCGGGCGGGTGAACGGGACGAGACGGATGCCGTCGCGACTCGGGGCGGGGGGATCGGTGGTCGCGGCGGTGACCTCGAAGAACTCGCTCAAGGCCCGCGCAAGGGCCCAGGCGCGAATTCCCGGGCCGCTCATCCGCTCGCTGAGTTTGCTTGGAATCCCGACGAGCACTTTGCGCGGGGTTGACCGGCTGCGCTCGAACTTGGTCATCGACATGTCTGTCTCATCAAACGCGGTGGCGGCGGGTGGGCTTTCGCCGGAACGTGCCTTGCCGGGATCCGAACACTCGGCTAACCCGGCGCGAGCGCGACGTCGAACAGCGACTCGAACCGGCGCTCCCACGTGTTCGCAGCGACGAATGCGAGCCGGTCCACGTCGGTGTCGCGTCCGAGCGTCAGCGCGTGCCGCACGGCGCCCGCGATATCGCCGTCCGACGGCACGAGCACGACCCGATCGCTGATGCCGACGTTGCCGGGGAGGTCGACCGCGGCCACCGGCAGACCGCCCGCCAGGTATTCGTAGAGCTTGAGCGGGCTCATCGCCTCAGTGCCGAGGTTGCGGATGTGCGGGATCAATCCGACATCGGCGTGACCGATCAGGCCGGCAACCTCGGTCCGCGAGATCGGGGGGTGAAAGTGAATATTGGGGATGTCCCGCAATGGGGCGAAGTGGTCGGGCTCGATCACCGGGCCGACGAGCGAGATCGAGGCCTCGTCGAAGACCTTGCTCAGGTAGCGGATCTGCTCGACGTCGATGCGCGACTGAAGACCACCCACATACAGCAGGCGCGGGGACGGTAGCGCCGCGAACCAGGCGGGCGGCGGTGGCAGCCGTTGCCATTCGGCGGCGTCGACTCCATTTGGCGCCACCGCGTGGAGCCCGGTCGGTTCGATCCGCTCGATTATCTGCGGGCTGACCGAGACGACCCGGCGCCGTTTGGCCCGCAGTTCGCGGTAGGACTCCAGCGTGGTCGCGAACCAGCGGTCGCCGTTCTCGGGCGTGCCCGAGCAGGCGAACTCGTCCCAACTGTAAAAGGTCACCGGCCCCGCCCAGCTGAAGTCTCCAAAACCCGCGAGGAAGGGGTTCGCGGTGACGATCACAGGCCGCTCGAGTCCGTGCCGGAGGGCTGCGCGGCGAATGCCTCGCTCGTATCTCGCGTAAACGCGCTTCACATCCTCCACGGCCACGGGGTGCTCGCGCCGCAGGCGCAGCGGCGAGTGCTGAGCCGCAAGGTCGCTCGCCGGAAACTCCGTCTCGGAGCGGCGCAACAGGGTCCGGGCAAGCTTCCGAGGCGCGCTGCGGAAGTGGTCGCAGACGAGGACGCGTCCCACCCGAGCATGCGTCAGCAGGTCAAGCACAAGGCGATCCTCTGGGAATGAGAAGTTGCGCACGCCGGCGCCACCCCAAGTGCCGAACGCGAACGTGAAGACGATGTCTGGCCGCAACGCACCCGCCCGCTCTCGGGCGAGTGCGGGCCTCGGGCGATCATCCTCGAGGCGAACCTCGCCCGGGTTGCTCTGCCGGCTTGCCGGCGCGTCTTCGGATCGCGGGGAGCGGGTCGTCATCATCCATAACGTAAACCCTGACGGGAGACAATCCGAGAGCGCGAGGGCAATCGGACACGATTGACTCACCTGGGGACCAGTCACGGGAGCGGATTACCCTGACCGGACGGCTAGGGTGCCGTTGGGAGGCCGGCGATCGTCGATTAGCGTTGTGCTCAGCGTGTGCGGAATCTGCGGAATTGTCCAGCTCAGCGGCGAGCCACGACAGGTGGTGGAGCCGGGCGTGCTCATGCACATGACAGACCGCATGACGCACCGCGGACCCAATGATCGCGGCACCTACGAGGCACCCGGCGTCGCGATGGGAATGCGCCGGCTCTCGATCGTCGATGTCGAGGGCGGCCACCAGCCGTTCGTGAATGAGCGGGGCGATGTGTGGGCGGTCCAGAACGGCGAGCTCTACAACCACGAGCTGGTGCGCGCCGGCCTTCAGGCGCGCGGACACGTATTTAGCACCCGTTGCGACACGGAGATCCTTCCGCATCTGTACGAGGAGAAGGGCCCGGGCTTCGCCGAGGACCTGCGCGGGATGTACGGGATCGCGATCTGGGATCAGACGCGGCGGCGGGCGGTGGTCGTCCGGGACCGGTTGGGGATCAAGCCGCTGTATTGGGCCCGGTCGGGGGACCTGCTGGTGTTCGCCTCGGAGCTCAAGAGCCTGCTGGCGAGCGGTCTGATCGGCGTCGAGCTCGACTACGAGGCGATCGACGCCTATCTGACACTGGGCTTTGTGCCGGCGCCGCGGACGCCGCTCGCGCAGGTGTCCAAGCTGCTTCCAGGTCATCAGCTAGTGATCGAGGATGGCGACTTCAAGATCGAGCCTTACTGGAGCTACCCGGAGCCACAGGTCGACTCTCCGAGACTCCGCGAGGACGAGTACGTCGACGGATTGCTCGAAGTGCTCGACGAGGCCGTCCGTCTGCGGCTGATGAGCGATGTGCCACTGGGCGCGATGCTCAGCGGCGGACTTGACTCCTCGCTGATCGTCGCGCTGATGGCACGCCACATGGGCGAGCCCGTGAAGACGTTCTCGGTCGGCTTCGCCGAGGACACGAGGTTCAACGAGCTCGCCGACGCGCGCTACGTCTCCTCGGTCTACGGGACCGACCACCACGAGCTCGAGCTGTCGTTCCTCGATGACTCGGTTGACCTGGCCGAGTTGGTCTGGTGCCTGGACGAGCCGCTGGCGGATCTGTCGGCGCTCGGGTTCGAGGCGCTCTCCCAGCTGGCGGCGCGCCACGTCACCGTGGCGCTCTCCGGTCAGGGAGCAGATGAGCTGCTCGGGGGCTACAAGAAGCACCGCGCGGCGTCGTTGGCCGGTGCTTGGGATTCGCTGCCGGGTCCGGTCGGCCGCGCCGGGACCGCTATCGCACTGCGGGGGCCGAAGCGGTTCGCCCGTACCGCACGCACCCTCGCGGCGGCGGACGCCGTCGAGCGCGGGATCGAGATGAGCGGCCGCCTCGGCGGTGGCCTGCGCGAGTCGCTGTACCGTGGGCCGCTGGAGGGCAAGAGCGGTGCGGCGGCGATGGCGGCGCTGGCAGCGGCACAACCTCGGAGCGCGTG
>DATNKY010000735.1:0-7686 GCA_035603155.1 Solirubrobacteraceae bacterium | reverse complement strand
CAGCAGCGCGTCGACGGGGACGACCTCGACGTCCCAGCCGCGTCGGCGCGCGATCGCACGGACGTCGAACGCCAGGGCGCCGCAGGAGACGACCGCGGCGCTCATCCCGGGAACGCGAGCTGGTCGATGAACAGGTCATTGAAATCGGCCCGGCCCGACAGCTCGACGTATTCGACCTCGACCAGGATCGACTCCGCCTCGGCGCGCTCACGCCGCGACAGGGCCGCGATCTTCGCGCCCTCGCCGGCGACGTTGCCGGCCGACACGATCCGCGGCAGCGCGAGCCTCGGCACGAGTCCGATCCGGACCGCGCTGAGCGGCGTCAGGTAGGCGCCGAAGCTCCCGGCGAGCAGGACCTGGGTTATCTCGTCAGCGGCTACTCCGAGATCCGCCAGGAGGATGTTCCAGCCGGTCGCGATCGACGCCTTCGCGAACTGCAGCTCGCGCACGTCGCGCTGGGAGAGGAACACCGACTCGGCCGGTTCACCGGAGTCGCTCCAGTTCAGCACGAACACGCGCTCCTCACCGATCTTCGTCAGCCGTGATCCGAGACCGGGCAGGCGCTCGGCTGCCTGCTCGTCGGGCATGAACCGGCCGGAATGGTCGAGCAGCCCGCAGTGCACGAGCCCGGCGACGGCGTCGACGAGCCCCGATCCGCACATTCCGATCGGCGCCACGTCACCGATCACCTCGAGCTCGAGCGCGTCGCCGTCGATCCGGACGCCTTCGATCGCGCCATCAGCGGCGCGCATCCCACAGCGGATCTGCGCGGCCTCGAAGGCTGGGCCCGCGGGCGCGGCCGTCGCGAGCACGCGATCGACCGAGCCGAGCGCGATCTCGCTGTTGGTGCCGACGTCGATGAACAGTCGCAGTCGGCGGTCACGCGTCAGACCGGTCGCGAGCATGCCGGCGACGATGTCGCCGCCGACGTATGCCCCCAGCGACGGGAACACGAACGCCGGCGCGCGCGGATGGACCGCGACGCCGAACTCCACCGCGCGGACCGGCGGGAACTCGTGCGTGGCGACGACGAACGGGGCCATCGACAGCGGCTCGGGGTCGATCCCGAGCGCCAGCTGCATCATCGTCACGTTGCCGCAGACGGTGATCTCGTAGACCTCGAGTGCGTCGACCTCGGCCTCGGCGAGCACCTCCGCGACCAGCGCCGCCATCGTCTCGTGGGCGCGGTCGCGCAGCGCGCCGAGGGCTCGCTCGTCCATCATCGTCGCCGAGATCCGGGTGATCACGTCGGCGCCGTAGGGCTGCTGGCGGTTGAGCATCGAGCGCACCGCGAGCGGCTGACCGCCGCCGAGATCGAGCAGCGTCGCGACCACGGTCGTGGTCCCGAGATCGAACGCGATCGCGAACCGCCGCTCGGTCGTGTCACCGGGCTCGAGCTCGATCAGCTCCTGGTCGCAGACGACGGCGGTGACGTCGAAGTTCGCCTTGCGCAGCGTGCCGCCGAGCGTTCGCAGCAGCTGCACCGACGCGTACGGCTCAAGGTCGTCGAGCGCGTCGAGCACGCGCTGCAGGTCGGGCCGCTGATCCTCGAGTGTCGGCTCGTCGAGCACCAGGTGGCGCTTCTGAACGGATGGGCGCAGGATCACGTGCCGGCCGACGCCCACCAGCGCAGCCTTGGGGCGCGTCTGAAGCGGCGGCACCTCGACGACGAGATCGCCCCGGGCGCCGGCGCGGCAGGCGAGCCGCCAGCCGTCGCGCAGCTCGTCGGCGGAGAACGCTCGCGGGTCGATCGTCCCGACCGGCACGTCGCCGGAGACGATCCGGACCTTGCACTTCTTGCAGGTCCCGTGACCGCCGCAGGTCGAGTCGATCGCGATCCCGTTCCAGCTCGCGGCGTCGAAGATCGGCGTGCCGCTCGGGACGCGGACCTCGTTGCCGTCGGGCAGGAAGCGCAGCCGGACGCGCTGGGCGCCGTCGTGCGCGGCCACGGCCTCGTCGCGCTCCGGCGCTCGCCGGTTGGGCGCCGCAGCGCTCACAGGCTTACCGCCGCCGCCCGTGTCGTCGGTGCGACGCTCATGCGGTCGCGGCCTCCTTCGCGGCGGCCTCGCGCGCGCGGTGTGCGGCGATCCAGCTGGTGCCCCACGCGTCGTGGCCGAGCAGCAGGTCGGAGGCCCTGACGGACTGCACGCAAACCTCGGCGGTCGACATGATCGCGCTCGTCAGCCCGGCGGCCATGGCCATCGGCAGAAAACCGGCGTTGAGGACGTGGCGCTGGGGAAGCCCGAAGGAGACGTTCGACGCTCCGAGGCACATGTTGACGCCGAGCTCGTCTCGGATCAGCGAGATCGTCGCAAGCGTCGTCGTGACCGCCTCGGTGTCGGCCCCGACGGTCATCGCGAGCGGGTCGATCACGACGTCCTCGGTCGCGATCCCGTGGTCGTTGGCGGCGCTGACGATCTTCCGCGCGCACTCGAGCCGCTTCTGCGGCGTCTCGGGAATCCCGGTCTCGTCGTTCGCGAGGCCGATCACAGCCGCTCCGTGGCGGGCGACGAGCGGCAGGATCTCGTCCAGGCGCTCGTCCTCCGCGGTGACCGAGTTGACGAGCGCGCGCCCCTCGTACACCGATAGTCCGGCCTCGAGCGCCTCGATCACCGACGAGTCGATGCAGATCGGCGCGTCGACCGCGTCCTGGACTGTCTTGAGCATCGCCTTGAGCAGCTCGGGCTCGTCGACGAGCGGGATGCCCGCGTTGACGTCGAGCATGTTGGCGCCGGCCTGGACCTGGTTGACGGCGTCGAGCGTGACGGTCGACAGATCACCGCCGCGCAGCTCCTCGGCGAACTTCTTGCGCCCGGTCGGGTTGATCCGCTCGCCGATCACGCAGAACGGCTGCTCGGCGCCGATCGTCACGCTACCGTCGCGCGACCGAAGCACTGTGTTCATTGGTCTCTCTTTCGATTCGTGGTGCGATCCCCAGGCGCCGGCACAACTTCGCGATGCCGGCGTCCTTGCGGAAGGAGATGAAGTGAAGTCCGGCGACGCCGGGCTGGGCGAGGGCATGGGCGGCGAGCTCGTAGGCGAGCTCGAAGCACTCGGCCTCGGCGTCGGCGGCCTGCTCGACGCGCGCGACGGTCGTCGCGGGCACGTCGATCCCGGGGACGCGCGTGGCTACGAAGCGCATCCCGCCGACCGTCCGCAGGATGCAGATCGAGGGGATCATCGCGATCCGCTCGGTCAGGCCGGCGTCGTGCGCCTCGTGCATGAACCGCTCGAGCAGCTCGGTCCGGTAGCAGAGCTGGAGCTGCAGGAAGCGCGCGCCGGCGAGCGCCTTTGTGGCCGCCCGGCGGACGCGGTAATCGAATGGCGGGGCGCCGGGATTCTCCACCGCTCCGACGAGGAAGTGAGGGGGAGGGGAGAGCGCACGTCCCGACAGGTAGCGTCCGGCCTGGAGCGAGCGTGCGATCGAGACCAGCTGCACGCCGTCGACGTCGAACACGCGGCGGGCCTCGGGCTCGTCGCCGGCGGTCACGTCGTCGCCCGTCAGGCAGCAGATGTTCTCGATCCCGTGCATCGAGGCGCCGACGAGATCGGCCTCGAGCGCGAGCCGGTTTCGGTCGCGGCAGACGAGCTGCATGACGGGCTCGACCCCTGCCTCGCGCAGTGCGATCGCGACCGCCAGCGGCGCGCAGTGGGCGTGGGCGGAAGGGTTGTCGGTCGCGTTGAAGGCGTCGACGTACGCCTGCATCGGCTCGAGCTGGCGCAGGATCTCGGCCTTACCGCCGCCGTCGATCACGGGCATCTCGGCGGTGACCACGAATTGCCCCGCGTTCAGCTTGCGTTCAAGCGCCGACATCGTGATCGGCCGCCCAGCCGGCGGGGACCTGCTTGTCGCGGCCGCTGATCAGATTCAGCCACGACGACGTGCCGCGCAGCCCGTTGTCGACGGGCGGCCGGAGCTGGTCGATGTGATCACGCCACAGCGGCAGGCGCTCGGAGCGCTCGACGGCCTTGAGCCAGACGCACCGCATCTCGGGCTTGACCTCGCAGTTGCCGTTCGCGCGGACACCGCCGCAGGGACCGTTGCGAAGCGTCTTCGGGCACGTCATCGGGCACGTCATGCCGGTCGAATGAAGCACGCACTGGCCGCACATCTGACAGCCCCAGAGCGGCTTCTTGACCAGGTGCTCGGCTTTTGCGACCACCCGGTGCAGCGAGCTCGCAGGAGTCATCCGGCTGCCGGCACCCTCTCCCGACGCAGCTCGATCAGCTCCTTGGCCTTCTTGACCGCGGACGACGCATCCGCCGAGTAGCCATCGGCGCCGACCGCGTCCGCGTACTCCTGGGTCACCGGGGCCCCGCCGACCATCACGATCACGTCGTCGCGGATCCCCGCCTTCTCGAGCGCGTTGATGTTGGCCTTGAACATGGGCATCGTCGTCGTCAGGAACGCCGAGAAGCCGACGACGTCGGGATTATGTTCGCCAATCTGCTCGACGAACTTCTCCGGTGCAACGTTGACGCCGAGGTCGATCACGGTGAAGCCCGCGCCCTCGAGCATGATGTTGCAGAGGTTCTTGCCGATGTCGTGCACGTCGCCCTTGACGGTGCCCATCAAGAACGTCCCGACCGTCGCGGTCCCGGTCTCGGCCAGCAGCGGGCGCAGGATGTCGAGCGCGCCCTGCATCGCGCGCGCCGCGATCAGCATCTCGGGGACGAAGTAGTCGCCGCGCTCGAAGCGGGCGCCGACCTCCTCGAGTGACGGGATCAGCGCGTCGTAGAGCATCCGCTCCGGCTCGAGGCCGTCCTCGAGACCCTGGTTGACGCCGTCGGTGACCGCTGGGGCATTGCCGACGAGCGTCTCGTCGTAGAGCAGTTGCAGGATCTCCTCGTGCGTCATGCGGCGTGTTCTCCTTGGTCGTCGTTGCCGAGACGGCGGCTGAGCTGCGCCGCTTCGGCGATCAGGATCGGCTCCAGGTCGGCGATCCGAGCCGTGGTCATGCGGGTCGTGGGACCGGTGATGCTCAGCGCCGCGACCACTCCCTTGCCTGCCCCGCGCACCGGCGCTGCGATCGCCGCGAGCCCGAGTTCGAGCTCGTCGATCGCGGTCGCGAACTGTGCCTCGCGGACATCCTCGAGCTCGGTCCGCAGGTGGCCGGGATCGGTGATCGTCTTCGGGGTCAGCGCCGGCAGCGGGCGCGCCGTCATCGTCGCGCGGCCGAACGCCATGAACAGCTTGCCGACCGCGGTGCAGTGATAGTCGACCGAGCGTCCGAGCCATTGGCCGGTGCCGAGAAAGTGTGTGCTGTCCACCTGCGCGATGTGCTCGACGCCGAGCCGAGCCGGGACAGCGAGGTTGATCGTCTCACCGCTCGCCTGCGCGAGCGCTTCGAGCGACGGCCGTGCCAGTTCGACCAGGCTGCGTTCGAGCAGGCCGCGCTCGGCGACCCGGAGGATCGCGGGTCCCGGCCGCAGGCGCCCGCGCTCGCCGTCCTGTTCGACGAGCCCCCGCCGTTCGAGTGCGCTGACCAGGCGCGAGGCGGTGCTCTTCGGGATCCCGCTCGCCGACGCAAGGTCGCTCAACGCGACTGGCTCGTCGGACTCGAGCACGCGCACGAGCAGCTCGGCGCCACGGTCGATCGCCGCCGTCCCAGGCGCCGGAGAATCGCCGTCGGCCTCGCGGCGAAATTGGAACTGTTGTTCCACGGCGGTTATATTACGGCGCAACAAGTCTGCGTCAAGCCACGATCGGAGGGAGCCAGCCTTGTACGTAAACGCGATGCCGCGCTACGAGATCCTGAGCGAGGACGCGATGGACGTGCTTGACCGGGGCTGGCGGCGGATCGTCTCCGAGCTGGGGATCGAGTTCCTGCTCCCCGAGGCCGTGGAGCTGCTCAGGGACGCCGGCCAGATCGTCGAGGATGAGAACCGCGTCCGCTTTGACCCGGAGTTCATCCTCGAGCAGGTGGCCAAGGCGCCGCGGGAGTTCGAGCTGCAGGCGCGCAACGCCGACAACACGGCGCACATCGGCGGCGACCACATGGTGTTCGCTCCGGTCTACGGATGTCCGTTCATCCGCGAGGGCGACATCCGCCGCGACGCGAAGATGGCGGACTTCGAGAACCTCGTCCGGCTCGCGCAGGCGTTCCCGGAGCTCGACTCGCCGGGCGGCACGATCTGCGAGCCCGAGGACCGGCCGCTCGATTCACGCCACCTCGACATGGTCTACGCGCTCCAGACCTTGTCCGACAAGCCCTACATGGGCTCGGTGACGTCGGGGCCAAACGCGGCCGACACGATCCGAATGGGCGAGATCCTGTTCGGCGGGCGCGAGGCGATCGAGCGCACCCCGGTCTCGATCTCGCTGATCAACGTCAACTCGCCATTGCGCTACGACGACCGGATGCTGGCCGCGATGTTCGAGTACGTGAAGGCCAACCAGGCGGTCGTGATCACGCCGTTTCTGCTGATGGGGGCGATGTCTCCGGTCTCGCTGCCCGCCACGCTCGTCCAGCAGATGGCCGAGGGGCTGGCCGGGATCGCACTGGCGCAGTTGATCCGCCCCGGCGCGCCGGTCGTGTTCGGCTCGTTTTTGTCAAACACCGACATGCAGTCGGGCTCGCCCTCGTTCGGCACACCCGAGTCGGGCATCGGCGTTCTCTGCACCGGTCAGATCGCACGCCATTTCGGCCTGCCGTGGCGCGGCGGCGGCGCGCTCAACGCCTCGCAGACGGTCGACGCCCAGGCCGCGTACGAATCGCTGATGACGTTCCTGCCGACGTTCCTCGCCGGCGCGAACTTCGTCATGCACTCGGCCGGATGGCTCGAGGGCGGCCTGGTCTCCTGCTACGAGAAGTTCATCCTCGACATCGAACTGCTGCGCGAGCTGCGCCACGAGTTCACGCCGCTCGAGATCGACGAGGAGAGCCTCGCGTTCGACGCCCACACGGAGGTTGGCGCCGGTGGCCACTTCCTCGGCGCGGCCCACACGCTCGCCCGCTTTCGCGAGTGCTTCTACAGGCCGCTCCTCTCCTCGACCGAGAACTTCGACCGCTGGACCAAGCGGGGTGCGCGCGACACGACCGCGCGCGCCGGGGAGATCTGGCGCAAGACGCTCGACGAGTACGAGCAGCCGCCGCTCGATGACGCGACCCGCGCCGAGCTCGAGGAGTTCGTCGTCCGCCGGCGCGCAGAGCTGGGGGACTGAGCTCGGGCGCCCGGTCAGTGCGCGCGGCGCCCGACGCCCGTTGGGGCGAAAGCCCGCAACCAGATCGTCTCGAGCGTCTTCAGCGCCGCATCGGGACTGCCCTGCTGCCCGTGCCCGAACTCGGCCAGCAAATATCGCTCGTTCATCATGTTCAGTGCGCGGGCAACCGGCCACGGGTCCAGTGGCTCGATCCGCCCGTCGGTCACCATCCGGTCGAGGCCGAAGGCGGTCAGCTCGGTGAAGCGATCGAGGAACCCGTTGTAGGCGCGGGCGATCCGCTCGTCGGTCAGCGACGCTTCGCTGAGCGTGCGAACGACAGCACCGTTTCGATAGAAGAAGTCCACGATCGCGCGCAACCAGACGCGCGCTGCGGCGTTGAAGCCGAGCTCGGCCTCCTGCTCGATCTGCGCGTCCTGGAGCCAGCGCTCGGCGACCCCGTACAGCTCGAGACCCATCTCGGTCAGCAGCGACAGGACGACCTCGGTGACGTCCTCGAAGTGCTCGCCGAGCTCGGCGGTCGA
>DATNKY010000399.1:0-7217 GCA_035603155.1 Solirubrobacteraceae bacterium | reverse complement strand
CCCGCCGCGCCGGCTTCCCGCAGGACCACCGCTTGTTCGCCGGCCATCTGCCATGGCGCCGTGAACTGATGCGCGACGCGCTCGCGCCGCACGACCTCGCGATCGCGATCGGGACCAACGCCTTCCGGCTTTACCTGTTCGACGATCCCGGGCCGCTCGTCGCCGATGGCACGCAGGTCGCGGTGCTGACCGATGATCCGGCCGAGGCACATCGCAGCCCGTGCGAGCTCGCCGTCGTGGCGCCCGTCGCCGCGGCGTGCACGGCGCTCGCCGAGCAGGTCGTGCAGCGCGACGGTGACCCGCCGGTGACGTTCTCCCGGCCGCCGGTGGTGCCACCGCCCGCGGCGGGCGAGCGGCTGACGGCGGCGCATGTACTCGACGCGCTTGCGCAGCGGCTGCCGCGCGACGCGGTCGTCGTCGAGGAGACGCCCTCCAGCCAGCCTGAGCTCTACCGTCGCCTTCCGATCCGCTCGCCGGGTGGCTTTGTCGCGTCGGGCAACGGGGGCCTCGGATTCGGCGTCGCGGGCTCGATCGGACTGAGGATGGGAGATCCTGGTCGGCCCGTGGTCGGCGTGATCGGCGACGGCTCGTCGATGTATGCGATCCAGGCGCTGTGGAGCGCCGCGCACTACGAGGTCGGCGTGCTGCTGGTGGTGATGGCGAACGGCCGCTACGCGATCATGGACCGCCTTGCACGCGGTGCGGGCGCGCCGGGACCGTGGCCGGCGTTCGGGTCGATCGACATCGCGGGGATCGCGCGATGTCTCGGTTGTCCGGCGGTCAACGTCGCCACCCACGACGAGCTGATCGAGTGCTTCGACGACGTGCTGCCCGGCCTCGCCGCGCGGCGCGAACCGCTGCTGGTCGAGGTCGACCTCGGCCACGGGCCGACCGACTGACCGGGACTCGGCCGGCGGGACCTACGCGGCAGCGGGGACCGCTCGGCCCTCGAAGTACCCGTGCTCGCCGCTGGCCAGGTACTCGGCGAGCCGGCTCGCGAGCGCCATGATCGTCAGCGACGGGTTGACCGACAGGGTGCGCGGGATCACCGAGCCGTCGCCGACGAACAGCCCGCGGATGCTGTGGCACTCGCCGTGCGCGTCGACGACCGAGCGCTCCGGGTCGCTGCCCATCCGGCAGCCGCCCTGCACGTGCGTGCTCAGCAGGCCGGTGTGGAACACGCGCTTGGCGCCCGAGGCGAGCAGGACCTCGCTCGCGAACTGCAGCGAGTGGTCGATCCGCTCGCGCTCGCTGTCGCTCCACTGAAACGAGTAATGGTCGTGGCCATCGCCGTCGATCCAGGCGGTCCCGTGGTTCTCGTCGTTGACCATCGTCAGCAGTCCGGTAAAGTAGCGGTACTGGCGCAATGCGTCGGTCAGCGGTGCGCCCCACAACGGCACTCCACGCTCGTCGCAAAGCGCGGTCGCGAACCCGATCGGATCCTGGATCGTGGCCGCCTCGACGACGAAGCCGCCGTCCTCGTCGCGCTGGAACTTCATGCAGTGCGAGGTGATCGGGTAGACCATGTGCGCGTCTTGGACCTCGTCGAACAGGCCCTCGACCAGGCGCGCGGGGTGCCAACCGATGTGACGGCCGATCAACTCCGCGCTCGGCGAGCGGCCCGCGGCCTCCTGAACTCCTGACCGGATCAGCAGCTGTGGGGTCGCCATCGCGCCGGCGGCGACCACCACCGCTCCCGCGTCAACCGTGTGGCGCTCGCCGTCGCCGTCCAGATACTCGACGCCGGTCGCGCGTGGGCGCTCGCCGCGATCGTCGATCACGACGCGGCCGACCGCGGAGTCGGCCCGCAGCTCGAGCTGCCCGGTCGCCCAGGGCGGGTGGATGTAGGTGTTGAGCGTCGACTTGCCGGCGTTGGTCGGGCAGCCCTGCAGGCACGAGCCGCAGCGCATGCAGTTGGAGTCCGTGTACGACATGACCGGCTCGAGCTCGGTCCCCAGCGCTCGGAAGCCAGGCTCGATCGTGCGCACGCACTGCTGCCAGTCCGTTCGCTCGCGCACCCCGAGCCGGCGCTCGACGCGCTCGATGTGTGTGAGCAGGTCGGGTTCGGCGAACGGCTTGCCACCGTCTCCGACGAGGCCGCCGGCCGCGTGCCACTTCTCGTAGTCCTGGGCCGACGGACGGAGCGCGACCTTGGTGTTGATCGTGGTCGTGCCGCCGACGCAGCGGCCCCGGAGGACGATCAACGGCGGCTCTTCGGGTGCAGGCGGCTCGGCGAACGCGGGTGGCCACCAGAGCTCGTAGTTCGCCCGGGCCTCCCAGCGCATGAAATCGGCCGCGGTCATGTGGGGCCCGGACTCGAGCAGCAGCACGTTGACGCCGGCGTCGGCAAGCTCGCCGGCGACCACGCCACCGCCGGCGCCCGAGCCGACGACGACGACGTCGAAGCGCTGGCTCATCCGCTCACTCCGAGGTATGACCAGTCCTTGTCCAGGCGCGCGGCGAGCGGCGGCTTGAAGTCGATTTCGTCCCACGCGCCGGGACCGGGGGCGCCGGGCGCGACGAAGTCGCTGTAGAACGCCTCGCAGGCGAGCGCCCGGACGAGCTGGAATCCCGGCGTCAGGCTCTGCTCGCCAAGCGCCTGCTCGCCCTCGGCCGCGGGGCCTTCGAGCGCATCGAACGCGGCCAGCACGCCGTTGCGCGCCTCGTTTGGCATCCGCGCGAGCAGCGCGTCGATGTAGACCTCGGCCCCGATTCGCGCGCATCCGGGCACGATCAGCTCGCAGACGGAGCGGACCACGCCGGCACGGTGCTGATCGAGCACGAGCATCACGCACCGTAATACCGCGGATCGATGCTCCGGGCAAGGGCGCGTGCGCTCGGTGCACGGTCGCCCTGCGCGCGGGTCCTGCGGCTCGGAAGAGTATGCTGCGCGGACAGATGGTCGACAAGATTGCCGACAATCCCGAGGAGCTCCTGCGCGCGGCGATCGTCAACGGCCGGTTGCAGCCCAACGAGCGCCTCGTCGAAGCCGATCTGACGCGCCGGTTCGGGGTCGGGCGCTCGGCCGTGAGGACCGCGCTTGTCCGGCTCGAGCAGGAGGGGCTTGTCTCCCACGAGCGCAATCGCGGCGCTCGCGTGCGCCTCGTCGACGCCGACGAGGCGGTCGAGATCCTCGAGTCCAGGGCGGTGCTCGAGGGGCTGACGGCTCGCCACGCCGCCACCCGGGCCACCGATGCCGACGTCCAAGAGCTGGGCGAGATCCTGGCCGAGATGCGGCGGCTGCTCGACGACGGCGATCTGCTCGGCGCCTCAGACCAGAACGCCGTGCTCCACGGCCGGCTGCTCGAGATCGCCGGGCACGCGACGGCGCGCCGGTTGATCGCGACGCTCAAGTCTCAGCTCGTGCGCTTCCAGTACCGCACGATTCTGCTCCCCGGCCGCCGTGAGCAGTCGTTTCGCGAGCACGCGGCGATCGTCGATGCGGTCGCCGACCGCGATCCGAACGCCGCCGAGGCCGCGATGCGCGCGCACCTCTCGCACGTGGCCCAGGCGCTCGCCTCCGAGGGCGACCGATGAGCGCGGCCCCGTCGCAGCGGTCCCGCGAGCTCCTGCGCGGCGCCTACGACACGCACATCCACATCGCGCCCGATGTCGTGGAGCGCGAGATCGACGACATCTCGCTCGCGCGTCGGTTCGCGGAGCTGGGGTTGGCGGGGTTCCTGCTGAAGTCCCACTACACCTCGACGGCCGAGCGCGCGAGCGTCGTCAGCGCGGCCGTGCCCGGGGTGCACGTGCTGGGCGCGATCGTGCTCAACCGCGCGGTCGGTGGGCTGAATCCGCTCGCGGTCGAGATCGCGGCCCGCGAGGGTGCCCGCACCGTGTGGATGCCGACGGTCGACTCGGTCAACGAGTCCCACGAGCGCGAGGCGCTGCCGGGCGCCAAGGTCCCGGTGTGGGTCAAGCTCCAGCTCGAGATGCGCCGGCAGGGGCTCGAGATCGAACCGGTCCCGGTGGTCGACGAGTCGGGGGCGGTGCTGCCCGAGGCCGAGGCCGTGCTCGCGCTGATCGCGCGCCACCAGCTCGTACTCGGGACCGGGCATCTCGGGCGCGACGAGATCTTCGCGGTCGTCGATGCCGCCCGTGAGCGGGGCGTTACGCAGATCGTGATCACGCACCCCGAGTTCCCGTCACAGTCGCTGTCGGTCGACGATCAACGCGCGCTGATCGAGCGCGGCGCGCTGCTCGAGCGCTGCTTCACCACGCCGCACACGGGCAAGGTGACCTGGCAACACTGGATCGAGAACATCCGCGCGACGGGGCCCGAGCACACCGTGCTGTCGACCGATCTCGGTCAGGTCTTCAACCCGCCCGTCGCCGACGGCATGGCGCTGATGGTTGACAGGCTTCTCGACGCAGGCTTCGACGAGCAGGAGGTACACACGATGGCCGTTGTCAACACTCGCCGGGTCGCAGGAGCGCCGCCGCTGTGAGCGCGCGCAGGATGCTAGTGATCGGCGCCCACTCGGCCGACTTCGTCTGGCGCGCGGGCGGTGTGCTCGCGGTCACGGCCGCGCACGGCGGCGTCGCGAGCGTGATCGCGCTGTCGTACGGCGAGCGGGGCGAGTCGGGCGAGCTGTGGAAGGAGGAGGGCCAGACGATTGAGCGCGTCAAGGCGATCCGCCACGGCGAGGCCGAGCGGGCTGCGCAAGCGCTCGGCGCCGAGTTCGCGTGCCTCGACCTCGGTGACTACCCGCTCGAGATCGACCCCGACGCGCTGATGCTCATCTCAGAGCGGATCCGCGAATTCGCCCCCGACGTGCTGATCACGCATACCGACACCGATCCGTTCAACCCCGACCACCCGGTCGCGTCCGCGGCGGTCATGCGCGCGCGAAGCCTGGCCGCGGGGGGCGGTGTGCCGAGCGCCTTTCAGATCGTCAGACCTCCCGAGTTCTTCCTGTTCGAGCCCCACCAGCCGGAGCTGTGCAACTTCACGCCGAACACGTTCGTCGACATCACCGCCGTCATGGACCGCAAGCTCACCGCGATGGACGAGATGAAGGCGCAGAGCTATCTGATGACCTACTACACGCAGCGGGCCGACCAGCGCGGCAACCACGCGCGCCGCTCGTCGGCAAACAACGAGATCCGCCAGGCGGAGGCGTTCCAGCGGGTCACCCCCCAGGTGGTGAGCGCCCTATGAGCGACGTCTACTCAGAGCTGGCCGCGCTCGGCTCGGCGACCGTTTACGAGGCCGGCGGCCGCCGCGGGTTCGTCGACGCGGACCTGACCCAGGTGATCGCAGGGTCGCGCGTTGCCGGTCCTGCACGGACCGTTCGCTGCGCGCAGGACGACAACCTGATGGTGCACGCCGCGATGGCCGAACTGCAGCCGGGCGAGGTGCTCGTCGTGACGATGCCCGAGCCACGCCCGATCGCGCTCGTCGGTGACCTGCTCGCGACCCAGGCCAAGGTCCACGGCGCGACGGCGGTGCTCGTGGACGCGTCCGTGCGCGACATCGAGGAGCTGGCCGAGCTTGGGCTGCCGATCTGGGCTCGGTGGGTCAGGGTCCAGGGCGCGATCAAGCGGACCGCGGGCTCGATCGGCGAGCCCGTCGAGGTCGGCGGCGCGACGATCCGCCAGGGAGACGCGGTCGTGCTCGACGCCGACGGGGTCGCGATCGTCGAGCACGAGCGGCTCGACGAGGTGCTCGAGGCCTCGCGGGCGCGCGAGGAGGCCGAGCGCGTCAAGCGCGCGAAGCTCCAGCAGGGCGCGCTCTCGTTCGACCTCGACGGGTTGCGGGAGCTGGTGCGATGAGCGAGCCGATCCACGACCTCGCCCATATCGGCCATGCCGAGCTGCTGACTCCGTTCCCGGATCAGAGCCTGGCGTTCTTCACGAGCCTGTTCGGGATGGAGATCGAGGCCCGCGAAGGCGAGTCGGTCTTCCTGCGGGGATGGGGCGAGTACCAGCGCTACGGGCTCAAGCTGACCGCGTCCGATCTGCCTGGAGTCGGGCACATCGCGATCCGCGCGTGGAGCCAGCCTGCGCTCGAGCGGCGCGTCGCCGCGATCGAGGCCGCCGGACTCGGGATCGGCTGGATCGAAGGCGACGTCGGCCACGGCCCGGCGTACCGGTTCAACGATCCCGACGGGCACCTGTTCGAGCTCTACTACGAGTCAGAGCGCTACGTCGCGCCCGATCACCTCAAGCCGGCTTTGAAGAACGTCCCGCAGCGCTACGTCGGACGCGGCGCCGCGGTCAAGCGCCTCGATCACGTCAACGTGCTCTGCAAGGACGTGGCGGCGAACCGCGCCTTTGCGCAGGAGCAGCTCGGGTTCAGGCTCTACGAGCAGATCGTGCTCGACGACGGCAACGAGTCGGGAGCCTGGATGAGCCTCACGATCGCCGCCCACGAACTGATCTACGTCGCCGACTACGCGGGTCTCAGCGGGCGCCTTCATCACCTCGCGTTCTTCGTCGACACGCGCGAGGAGGTGCTGCGCGCGGCCGACCTGATGCTCGACGCCGAGGTGCCGATCGAGGCCGCGCCATCCAAGCACGCGGTCGCCCAGGGAATGTTTCTGTATGTCTACGAGCCGGGGGGCAACCGCGTCGAGGTGACGACCGGGACGCATTTCATCTACGACCCCGAGTACGAGCCGGTGGCATGGACGCAGGCCGAGCGCGCGCGGGGGCAGGCGTGGGGGGTCAGGACGATCGACACTTTTCACACCTACGGGACGCCCGACGTCAGCGGCAGGGTCACGGGTCCGCCGATCCCGCCGACGAGCCGGGTTCCGGCACTGTGACGCCGCTCGATCGCCAGCTGATCGCCGAGCTGGTGCAGAACTGGGTGCTGTGGCGCGACGCCGGTGACTGGGAGCGCTTCGCGACCGTCTGGCACGACGACGGCGTGATGATGGCGACCTGGTTTCAGGGGCCGGCGGCGGACTTCATCGCCGTCAGCCGCGAGGGGTTCGAGGCCGGCGTGAACATCTGGCACTTCCTCGGCGGCTGCTCGGTCGACGTGGCCGGGGACCGCGCGATCGCCCAGACGAAGATGACGATCAACCAGCGTGCCGCCCTGCACGGGGTGGAGTGCGACGTCGTCTGCACCGGCCGCTTCTATGACTTCCTCGAGCGGCGCAACAATGCTTTTGGAGACAACGTGTGGGGAATCGTGCTGCGGCAGCCGATCTACGAACAGGACCGCCTGAACCCGGTGGATCCGGCGTCGGTTCTCGCGCTCGACT
>DATNKY010000146.1:0-4169 GCA_035603155.1 Solirubrobacteraceae bacterium | reverse complement strand
GATCTCCAGACGCAGGTCCCGAAGTTCGCAGGTCCTGAGCGGATCCTGCTCGCCTACGCGGGCGGCGATGCGGGACTGTTCTCGATGGCCATCGGCGGCTGGGTCTCGGGAGAGGCCGGCTCGGCCCCGCAGAGCGCTAGCGTTGAGCCATGGCGCTGACTGCACGCGGATCTCAGGCTGATCGGTGTCACTGACGATTCTCGATCCGACCGCCGAGCGTGACCCCGATGGGCGACCGCTCGCGGCGCGCCCGGGCTCGCCTCGCACGGTCGCGCTGCTCGATATCCGCAAGCCCCGGGGTGACGTATTCCTGGACGAGCTCGAGGCGCTGCTTCGTGATCGGGGGATCGAGGTCCTGCGTGAGGCCAAGCCGACGTTCACCAAGCCCGCCCCCGTCGACCTGCGGCGCGAGATCGCCGATCGCTGCGATGCGGTCATCGAAGCGCTCGCCGATTGAGGATCGTGCGTGTCCTGCGGTCTGCGGGACGTGATGGAGCTCGAGGCGCTCGGCCGGCCCGCAGTGCTGGCGGCGTCGAGCGCGTTTGCGGCCGCGGCCGACGAGCAGTCCGCGCTGCTCGGGCAGCCCGAGCTCAGGCGAGTGCTGATCGCCCATCCGATCCAGGACCGCACCGACGACGAGCTGCGAGAGCTCGCCCGCGGCGCGGCTGACGAGCTGCTGGCCGCGGTCAGCTGAACGGTTCGAGAAACGGAGGAACATCTATGCCCCCAGTTCGTGCGATCGGCGTAAATCACATCGCGTTCGAGGTTCGTGACCTCGACGAGGCGCTCGACTGGTACCAGCGCTACTTCGAGTTCGACATGCGCGGCCGCCAGCACGGTATGGCGTGGCTCGACCTCGGCGATCAATTCATCGCGCTCAGCGAGGGCGCTCCCGAGGCGCCGGATCGCAGCCGCCACGTGGGCCTCGTGGTGTCCGACAAGGAGGCGCTGCGCGCCGCGCTGGTGCAGGGCGGCGAGGGCGTCTCGTCGGGCCGCCGGCTGCGGGTGCGCGACCCGTCCGGCAACCAGCTCGAGATCGTCGACTACCGCGACGTCCAGTTCTCAAAGACCCCGGCCGTGATGCGCGCGATGGGGATTGACGGGCTCGAGAAGAGCGACTCCGCGCGCGAGGAGCTCCGCGCCAAGGGCATCGACGCGTAGCGCACACCTGCGGCTGCGCGGCGCGGGTCAGACCGGCGATGAGGGCCGCGCCAGCCCCTCGGCCAGGTCCCCGAACCCGGGGGCGAGCACCGCGCCCGGCTGCGCCAGCTGCTCCTCGGCCACGAGCGCCTCGGTCGTCAGCATCAGCGCCGCCACCGAGGCAGCGTGCTCGATCGTCAGCCGCGTCACCCGCAGCGGGTCGATCACGCCGTCGTCGAACAGGTCAACGAACTCCCCGGTCAAAGCGTTCAGCCCATGCCCGGGCGGCATCGCGCGGACCTGGTCGATCACGGCCTGGCCGTCGTAGCCGGCGTTGGTCGCGACCCAGAACAGCGGCTCTGAGAGGACCGTCCGCACGACCTCGGCGCCGCGCAGGTAGTCCCCTTCCAGACCGGTGTCGGCGACCGCCGACTCGGCCCGCAGCAGGGCCGTCCCACCGCCGGCGACGATGCCCTCGCTGACGGCCGCGCGTGTGGCGGCGACGGCCCCCTCGGTGCGGCGGAACTTCTCCTGCAGCTCGGGGCCGGTCGAGGCGCCGACGTGGATCACCGCGAGGCTGCTCGACAGCTTCGCGAGCCGCTCGCGGAGCACCTCGATATCGGTGTCCTGGGTCGCCTTCTCGAGCTCGACGCGGATCTGATTCAGTCGCGCGCGGACGTCCTCGGCGCTGCCCGCCCCCTCGACGAGCACCGTCGCGTCCTCTGTGATCACGACCCGGCGGGCGCTTCCGAACGTGTCCGGGGTGACGTTCTGCAACGTCAGGCCGGCCTCCTCGGCGATCACCTGGCCACCGGTGAACGCGGCCAGGTCGTGCAGGTGCGCGGTCCGGCGGTGGCCGAATCCCGGCGCGCGCACGACGACCGCCTTCAGCGTGCCGTGCTGGTTGTTCTGGACGATCAAGCCGAGCGCCGCGCCGTCGACCTTCTCGGCGAAGATCAGCAGCGGACGGGGCGACTTCATCACCGCGTCGAGCGTCGGCATCAGGTCCTTGATGTGCTCGATCGGCTTGCTCGTCAACAGCACGTACGGGTCGTCGAAGACCGTCTCCATCCGGGTCGTGTCCTGGATCAGGTACGGCGAGAAGTGGCCGTTGTCGACGTGGAAGCCCTCGACGACCTCGACCTCGATACCGGGCAGCGCCGCCTCCTCAATCGTCACCACGCCCTCGGGGCCGACATGGTGCAGCGCCTCCGCGACGGCCCGGCCGATCCGCTCGTCCTCCTTGGCGGCGATCGTCGCGACGTTGGTCAGATCCTCCTCGCCCGTGACCTGCCGCGCGGCGCGGCGCAGATCGGCCACCACGAGCTCGGTCGCCTGCTCGATCCCGCGGCGCAGCAGCATCGGGTTGGCACCGTCCTCGAGCGCCTTCATGCCCTCGCGGACGATCGCCTGCGCGAGCAGCGTCGCGGTCGTCGTCCCGTCGCCGGTCAGGTCGCTTGTCTTATTGGCGACCTCGCGGACGAGCTGCGCGCCCATGTTCTTGAACTGGTTCGAGAGCTCGATCTCGCGAGCGATCGAAACGCCGTCGTTGGTGATGATCGGGGCGCCGGTGAGGCGCTCGAGGACGACGTTGCGCCCCTTGGGGCCAAGCGTCACCTTGACGGTGTTCGCCAGCTCGTCGACGCCGGCCTGCAGCAGCAGGCGCGCCTCGTGATTGAAGTAGAGGATCTTTCCCATCGGTCGACCAGAGCTCCCTTCGCCTCAGGCGCCGGCCGGGATCAGGATCCCGCGCCCCTGGAGGCGGCCGCCGTCGAGGTCGGCCATCGCGTCGTTGATCGCGTCGAGCGGATAGGTGGACGTGTGCAGGCTGACCTTGCCCTGCGCGGTCAGCGTCATCAGGTCCTGTAGGTCGGTGTAGGTGCCGACCAGGTTGCCGATGAACGAGATCTCACGCGAGATCACGTCGATCGTCGGGATGTCGATGTTCTCGCCGTAGCCGATCACGTAGTAGAAGCCGCCGTCGCGAAGCATCGAGATCCCGTCCTCGATCGCCCCCTTCTCCCCGACGAAGTCGACGATCGCCTCGGCGCCGTACCCCTCGGTCATCTCCTTGACCTTGTCGACCTGGCTCCCGTCAACCTTCACGGTGTGGTCGGCGCCCATTTCGCCGGCCAGCGCGAGCGCCTGCTCGGATGGGTCGATCACGATGATCTCGGTCGGCGTATAGGCCTTCAGGCACTGGATCCCGATGTGGCCGAGGCCGCCGGCGCCGATCACGACCGCCTTCGTGCCGGCGCCGAGGACCGGGATCGCCTTCTTGACCGCGTGGATCGCGGTCAGGCCCGCGTCGGCGAGCGCGGCGATGTCCTTGGGCTCGAGCCCCGGGCCGAGCTTGACGACCGAGCGCGCCGACGTCTTGAGCAGGTCCGCGAAGCCGCCGTCGCGGTTGATCCCCGGAAACGAACCGTTGAGACAGTGCATGTCATCGCCGCGCCGGCACGGCCCGCACAGCCCGCAGGAGATGAACGGATGCACGATCACCGTGTCCCCCACCTCGACGTTTGTCACGCCGGATCCGATCTCATGCACCCAGCCGGCGTTCTCGTGCCCGGGCGTGTACGGCAGCTCGACGTTCGACCTCGAGGCCCACTGCCCCTCCTGAATGTGGAGGTCGGTGCGGCACAGTCCGGCGGCGCCGATCCGCACGATCACGTCGAAGGGCCCGTCGATCTTGGGCTCGTCGATGCTGTCGAGCTTCAGCGCGTCGTGATACGCGTGGAGTCTCGCCGCCTTCATCTCGCAACCTCCTGTGGATCGGGCGCCAGCCCGTGGCGCGCCTGCAGTAACGAGCGGCAGATGCCGCCATTTGCCTCGAGGCTCGTCCGCACGAGCCGCGCCATCCGCAGCCATCGCTGGAGCTGATCGGCGGTCAGGGGCTCGCCGCTGGCGAGCACGAGCGCCGGCGCCTCGGGCGAGGCGTCGATCCCGAGCTCGCGGCGCAACTGCAATGACCGCCGCGCCTCGGGCGTGTCCGGCAGATCGGCCACCGAGCTCGACAACAGCTGCTC
>DATNKY010000778.1:0-3236 GCA_035603155.1 Solirubrobacteraceae bacterium | reverse complement strand
GGTCGAGCTCCAGGATCCACCCGGCGACGTTGTCCAGGAAGTAGCGATCGTGGGTGATGGCGACCACGGTGCCCTTGTAGTCCTGGAGGTGCTGCTCCAGCCACGCCACCGACTCGGCATCGAGGTGGTTGGTCGGCTCGTCGAGCAGCAGCAGGTCGGGCTGGCGCAGCAGCAGCCGGCAGAGCGCGACGCGTCGGCGCTCGCCGCCAGAGAGCTTGGCGACGTCGGCGTCCGGCGGCGGACAGCGCAGCGCGTCCATCGCGATCTCGAGCGTCGTGTCGAGGTCCCAGCCGTCGACTGCGTCGATCTGCTCCTGGACGCGGGCGAACTCATCGGCGGTCTCGTCGGTGTAGTTCATCGACAGCTCATTGAAGCGATCGAGCAGCGCACGAACCTCGGCGACTCCGTCCTCGACGTTGCCCTTGACGTCCTTGGCGGGGTCGAGCGCGGGTTCCTGCTCGAGCATGCCCACGGTCGCGTTGGGCGCGAGCTGGGCCACGCCGTCGAAGTCGGTGTCGATGCCGGACATGATCTTGAGCAGGGTCGACTTGCCGGCACCGTTGTAGCCGAGGACGCCGATCTTGGCGCCGGGGAGAAACGACAGCGAGATGTCGGCGAGGACCTCGCGATCGGGGGGATACCGGCGCGAGAGCCGGTGCGTGGTGAAGATGTATTGGGCGGACACTTCACCCCAGGATAGGAACGCCGTAGATTTGCGGCTCGTGGCCGCACCGCTGTTCTTCTTCGGCGCGATGTCGCCGTACTCGTGGTTCGCCGCGGAGCGGATCGGGACGCAGCTTGCACAAGCGCAGTGGATTCCGGTGTTCGCGGGCGCGTTGTTCCGCGCAAACGATCGCGGCACCTGGGGCCTTACGGACCGACGCGAGGCCGGGATCGCCGACTGCGACGCACGCGCAGCCTCGCATGGGCTGGGCCCGATCGTGTGGCCGGATCCGTGGCCGACAAACGATGTCGTCGTCGCGCGCGCGATGGCGTTCGCCGACCGGGAGGGACGCCTGGAGCAGTTTGCGATCGCGTCGATGCGGCTCGCGTTCCTCGAAGGCGGCGACCTCGGCGAGCTGAGCGTGGTGCAGGAGGCCGGCGGGCGGGCGGGCATCGAGCCAGGACCGATCGCGGCGGCGGTGCGCGACCAGGAGATCAAGGACGCCGTGCGCGCCAACCACGAGCGTGCGATGTCGCTCGGCGTGTTCGGGGTGCCAACCGTGGTCGTCGACGACGCGACGTTCTGGGGCGACGACCGCCTCGACGAGGCCGTCGCGGCGGCGAGTTAGCTCGCAGCGCTCGTTGCCAACACGGCCCTGGCGCGCAAACGCCGGGCACGCCGGCTAGCCGCTAACTGGCGGCGCCGACCGCGAGCCCGGCCGCAGCACGCAGCTCCTCTACCTTGTCGGTCCGCTCCCAGCTGAAGTCAGGGTCGTCGCGGCCGAAATGACCGTAGGCGGCTGTCTTCTGGTAGATCGGACGGTGCAGATCCAGGTAGGCCCGGAACGCCCCGGGGCGCAGGTCGAAGTGCTCGGAGATCAGGTCGAGGATCTTGCTGCGCGGGACCTTCTCGGTGTCGAACGTCTCGACCATCACCGAGACCGGGCGCGCGACGCCGATCGCGTAGGCGACCTGCACCTCGAGCCGGTCAGCGAGCCCCGCCGCGACCAGGTTCTTGGCGACGTAGCGGGCCGCATAGGCGGCGGAGCGGTCGACCTTGGACGGGTCCTTGCCCGAGAATGCGCCGCCCCCGTGGCGCGCCATCCCGCCGTAGGTGTCGACGATGATCTTGCGTCCGGTCAGACCGCAGTCGCCCATCGGGCCGCCGATCACGAACCGCCCGGTCGGGTTGACCAGGAAGCTGCGCTCGAGCTCGCGGTCGTCGTAGAGCTCGGCCGGCACGACCTGCGTTACGACGTGCTCCCACAGGTCGGACTTGATCCGATCCTCGGCCCCCTCGGCGTGCTGGCTCGAGATCAGGACCTTCTCGACCCCGACCGGCCGCCCGTCGATGTACCGGACGCTGACCTGCGTCTTGCCGTCGGGACGGAGATACGGGACCGTCCCGTCCTTGCGGACCTCGGCCAGTCGCCGCGCGAGGCGATGGGCGAGCGCGATCGGCAGCGGCATCAGCTCGGGCGTCTCGTTCGAGGCGTAGCCGAACATCATCCCCTGATCGCCGGCGCCCGCGAGGTCGAGCTCATCGCCGGCGCTGGTGCCCGAGCGCGACTCGAACGCCGCGTCGACGCCCTGAGCGATGTCGGCCGACTGCTTGTCGATCGTGTTGAGCACCGCGCAGGTCTTGTAATCGAATCCAAACGCGGCGTCGGTGTAACCGATCTGCTTGACCGTGGTGCGAGCGATCTCCTGGATGTCGACGTAGGTCTGGGTCGTGATCTCGCCGGACACGACCACGAGGCCCGTGTTGACGAGCGTCTCGCAAGCGACGCGGCCGTGCGGATCGTCACGCAGGACCGCGTCGAGCACGCCGTCGGAGATCTGATCGGCGATCTTGTCGGGATGGCCCTCGGTCACGGACTCCGAGGTGAACAGAAATTCGTTCTCAGAAGAATTCATATGCGGAAGTCAACCTTTTCGCTTGATTTCGAGTAGGTACGCCACCATCACCTCGGAGTCGCCGAACGTCAGGTGATAAGCGTCGGACCGCTCCTCGACGCGCGCGATCTGCTCGCTCTTCTCGTTGAACAGCGAGCTGAACTCGAAGAAGGAGAAGTCGACAACCCGCGCTTGGTAGCCGTGTCGTTGAAGCAGCTCGGCCGTCCGCCGTTCACCGATGATCGACAGCTGCATTATGTACGCGGTTCCGTCTTCTGCCAGCGCCTCGGGGAGGATGTGGATCAGGTGGTCGAGGAGGTTACGGCCCCAGTAGTCCAGAGGCCGATGCGAGGTCGCCTGCTCGAAGGGATCGATCGGCATCTGGTAGAGGCTCCCGACGATCACGTCGTAGCGCTCCTCGGGTACCCACGGATACAGATCCTGAGCGGCGGCGGAGACGCGGTCGGCGACCCCGTTGCGGAACGCGTTGGTGAGCGTGTTCTTGACGGCGGCGCCGTCGATATCGATCGCGTGCACGTGCGCCGCGCCGTTGCGTGCCAGCTGCACCGTCAGCAGACCCTGGCCGCAGCCGATGTCGAGGCACCGCTGGTGGGCCCCGATCCCCTCCCGGTAGAGGTATTTCCAAGCCAGCCAGCTGCCCTGCGTCGGCTCGAACA
>DATNKY010000094.1:0-4826 GCA_035603155.1 Solirubrobacteraceae bacterium | reverse complement strand
TGGTCGATGCGGAAGTCTCAGGCGAAGCCCGCCGCCTGCCGCAATCACGGTCAGTATGAATGAAGTGGTTGTCATGACTTTATTTCCACGGGTGACCTTGATTGGCCGCCGACTCTCCTACTGCGACGGGTCGAAATGAGGCGGGACGGCCTACGCCGTCCCGCCTAAGGTCGATCAAACGCGGCGGATCGCGGCGGTCCGCGCGCTAGCGAGTCTTGGGGCGGGAGGCGGGGTTGGGGCGTGTCAATGCGCCCGCCGCGCGTTGGCCGGCGGTGCCATACCTGCCGACAGAAGCGCCAGGCCGTGACGCGTGCTTTCGCTCCGCGACGGCGGCGACGAAGCCCGATCCGACCTGGAACGGTCGCCGCTTGAATGAGCAACGGGTGCGAAGGACCGCCGGCCGCCCCGGACGCGTGAGCAGGTGCGAGCACCGGCGTTCCGAACACGGCGACCGCGAGGGTCAGGGTGAAGAGTGTTTTGCGGAACCGTTGCATGTTGCCTCACGAGTCGGTGTGTGTTCCTGGAGGTTCGTCCGTGGTTCTGTCGCCGGCCTGTGGTCTACCTGTGGTCTGGCTGTGAGTGCTCGCGGAGGCCAGTCGCGGCCCGGCCATCCGCTGGGTCCTGCAGCGCACAGGTGACGCACAGCTCCTTCCTAGCTGCAGGCCAGCAGCGGTCGCGAAAGTGCGGGATGAGATCAGAGCAACCCTCCGCTCGCGGAGCAACTTGCGTCTCACACTTGCCACAGAGAGATTGGAGCGCAGCAGAAATGAACCGTCACACGGCAGAAATGAAGCGGGACAACGGGAGGAGCCTCCATGACTCGGGTGCGATGTCTCGACACGACCCCGGCCGTGCCAGCCCGCTGCGACGACTGTTGAGCAAGCACATCCTCGCGGGCGCTGTCGCGCTCGCCATACCAGCGCTGGGGCTTGGGCTCGCAGCGTGCGGTGGTACGTCGAGCTCGGCGGCGGCCACCTCGCCGTCAACGACGACGACGCAGACCGGCGGGCCAGCTGGGTTCGTCGGTGACGCTGGGTCGGGCGGGGGGTCCAACGCCCGGTCGACGAACGCCGCGGGCGGATCGGTCGGCAAAGTCACGGGTGTGTCCGGGTCGAGCTTCACCGTGTCGACCCCGACCGGTGAGAAGGTCACCGTCAAGAAGACCTCATCGACCGTCTATGACAAGGGCACCAGCAGGTCGGCGGCGAGCGCCGTCACAAAAGGCAAGACCGTCCTTGTGCTCGGCAAGGTCAACAGTACGACGATCACCGCATCCCAGGTCATCGTGGCACCCGCTATCAGTCTGTCGAAGGCGTCGGCAAGCGTGATCTCCTTCGAGCGTGGTACGCAGAGCGCGTCGAAGACCGTCGGTCAGATTCCAACCGACTACAGCGAAGGGTCGGGCACGATCGTCAGCGGAACCGCGGCAACAAAGGCCACCAAAGCTGCGTTGACCTCGTACGCCGGCGGCATCGTCGACCGCGTTGTGCACCTGAACAACGGCGAGTACGAAGTCCACTACATCGGCGTCAACTGGCCCCATCACATCTTCGTAACCAGCAACTTCAAGGTGGTCGGCGCTGACTGAGCGCCGTGATTGCACCCTGGTCCGGGGTGGCCGGGAGCCTTCCCGGCCAGCCTGAAGTCGCGTGAGCAGTTCTGGCCGGCGGTCGACTGTGACGACAGCGCTAACCGAGCGGCAACGTGATCTCGAAGCGTGAGCCCTCGCCGGCCCGCGAACTGACCGTCGCGGCGCCGCCGTGGGCTTCGGCGATCGTTTTGACGATCGCCAGCCCGAGGCCGCTTCCCTCGGTGCGGGGGGCGGTGTCCCCGCTGCCGGGTGGTGTGCCGCGGTAGAAGCGCTCAAAGACGTGCGCGGCCTGCTCGGAATCGATGCCGGGGCCGTTGTCGATCACCGCCAGCACAGCCCCCTGATCGCGAACGCCGACCTCGATCCGGACCGACGCCCCCGCCGGCGTGTGCACCTGCGCATTCTCGAGCAGGTTGGCGACGATCTGCCGCAGGCGAGCCTCATCGCCGATCACAACCACCGGACCGTCGGCATCGACGGTGATCGACCGCCCCGGGTCGCGCGCCCGGGCATCGTCGGCCGCTTCATGAGCGATCACCGTCAGATCCGTGCGGGTACGCGCGAGCGGCCGCTGTTCATCGAGGCGGGCGAGCAGCAGCAGATCGTCGATCAGCCCCGCCATCCGCGTCGACTCTGACTCGATCCGTGAGATCGACTTCTCCAGATCCTCCGGGTTGTGTCTGGCCCCCCGACGCAATAGCGCCGCGTAGCCACGGATTGACGTCAGCGGAGTGCGCAGCTCATGCGACGCGCTCGAGACAAATCGTCGCAACTGCGCCTCTGACCGATCGCGACGCGCGAAGGCGTCCTCGAGCCGCTCGAGCATCCCGTTGAGCGCCAGACCGAGCCGTCCGATCTCGCTGCCCTGCTCTGCCGGCGACAGCCGCACGTCCAGATCACCGTGCGCGATCGTGCCGGCGACCTCGGACATCCGCTCCAGTGGTTGCAGCCCTCTACGCAACAACCAGAACGCCGCCACAGCGAGCACGGCCAGCAGCCCGACCGCGATGAGCACCTCCACGCGCAGAAGACGATCGAGTGTGGCGCTGACGTCATCGAGCGAGACCGCCACGATCAGCACGCCGGCAGACGCCGGCAGCGAGCTGGCCAGGACGCGGTAGCGACCGGTACCGCTCACCGCCGGCACGTCGAACTGCAGCGCCCGCTCGTGTGACGGCAAGCCGCCCCGGGGCGCCGGCGGTGGATGCAGCACAGCGGGCAGCCGGGGCTCTGGACTGGATCCGCTGATCGACCTCGGAACATGCACGGCGACGACTCGGCCGCGCGCGTTACGAACCTCGACGAACGCGACCGGCGGGGCGACCTGGTCCAGGGCCGTCGTGTCGATCTTGCTGGTCGCTGATTGGCGCAGACCACGACCGACGGCCGCTCGAGCCGCCATCAACTGCTGGTCGACGCGGTCGCGCAGGAACGAACGCAACGCCAGGTATGTCCCGCCACCCGCTGCGATCAGACCAACGGCGGTGATCGCCAGCACGCCCGACAGCAGCCGGGCTCGAAGTGACATCAGCCCGGCGTGCAGCGAAGCGTATACCCGAACCCTCGCACCGTCTGGATCAGCGGCGGCCCCTCCACATCGACCTTCTTACGCAGGTAGCTGATGAACGTCTCAACCACGTTGCCGTCGCCACCGAAGTCGTATTCCCACACGTGATCGAGGATCTGCGCCTTGGACAACACCCGCCCAGCATTCAGCATCAAAAACCGCAACAGCCGAAACTCAGTCGGGGTCAGCGAGATCTGCCGTGCGCCCCGCGCTACCTCCAGCCGGTCCTCGTCGAGCACCAGGTCGGCGTACTGAAGCACTCCCGACGACGCCTGCCGCGCTGCGAGGTTGTTACGACGGACCATCGCCCGAACCCGCGCGACCAACTCGTCGAGACTGAACGGCTTCGTCAGATAGTCATCACCACCAACCGTCAGCCCCGCGACCTTGTCCTCGGTCGCATCCCTAGCCGTCAGGAAGATCACAGGCGTCCAGATATGCTCCGCCCGCATCCGCCGCACGACCTCAAGACCATCGATGTCCGGCATCGTCACATCGAGAATCATCAGCTCAGGCGTGAACTCGCGAACAGCCCGCAGCGCCCCGCGACCGTCATGCGCGCTGCTCACATCGAAACCCTCGTATCGCAGGCCGAGCGACACGAGCTCGGTGATGTTCGGCTCGTCATCGACGACTAAAACTCGCGTCACATCCTCGGTCGTAGTCGCGCCTGGGGGCCTCATGACTGAAGCGTGACAGCCCAACCTGTGGGCTGGCTGTGCACAGCCTGGCCAACGCCTGTGAGCGGGGAACATCGGGAGTCCGTCCTTGTAATGCAAATGCCGTGCGACCGAGCCTTACAGAACGTTGGCCCGCTCTGCATGTCGCCCAGGACCGCGATCCGTCGGGTCTCGAGCGCTCGAATCGAATGGCTCATCTCGGCTTCGTTCGGAGATCCAGATGAAACGCTCGATCTGGATAGCGTAAGTACGCGCGGCTTGCTCTTCGCGGTCAAGCGCAGCGACGTACCCCGCGTAGACGAGCCGACTCTCGGCGTGTGTCTGGCGGCGCTTGTGGGGGTTCCGGCTTTACTTCACGTTTTGGGGTGGTTACGGTTGGGTTCCTTTCACGGAGGATGTGCGTGGCGGAGTCGGTTGAGCTTGCGACGATCCTGCTGAGCGATCTGGTCGGCTCGACCCGGTTGGCTACCTCGGTTGGTCCGGTGCGTGCGGATGAGCTGCGTGAGGAGCATTTCGGCTTGTTGCGTGACGCGATCGCGGGCTGTGGGGGCAGGGAGGTCAAGAACACGGGCGATGGGTTGATGGTCGCGTTCTCGTCGCCGGCCCATACTGTTTGGACCGTCCCCGATTTGGACGCAGGTCTTGACAGCGGATCGCTGGCCGGCGGCCGGTTCAGGGTCCGGCCTGACCGTGGCGGCTGCGTTTCCGTCCTGTGGCGATCAGGTCGGCGTGCTCGGCACGATCGCACGCGCACGGCGCAGCACGTAGCCGCTAGGAGCTACCCGCCTACGGCTGATCTACAGCGGGGAGAGCGTCCTCTTGCGGTGGTAGATGGCCGGCGATCACGGAGCGGTCCGGTGGGCCGTCGTAGACCAGTTCGCCCTCGTGCAGGGCGATGCATCGGTCGCTGAGGTCGGCGACCTCAGCGCGGTGCGTCGAGACGATCACCGCGGCCCCTGAGGCAGAAGCGCTCCGGAGCAGCTCGACC
>DATNKY010000453.1:0-3389 GCA_035603155.1 Solirubrobacteraceae bacterium | reverse complement strand
ATCAGCTGGCGTGCCTCGTTCCTGCTCCAGGCCGCCGTCGTCGCGACGATCATCTACCTCAGTCTCAAGATCACCGACCCGCTACCGGCGGACCCGACACGCCCGTTCGACGGCGTTGGAGCCGTCCTGTCGGCGGCCGGCATGTCCTTCCTGGTCATCGGAATCCTGCAGGCCGGCAACAACAACACGCTGCTGGTCATCTTCCTCGCGCTCGGAGCCGCGTCGCTGCTCTGGTTCTTCCTGCACATCCGTTCCAGCGAACGGGCAGGCAAGGAACCGCTCCTGTCGACCAGCCTGTTTCGAAACCGCACCTCGAACCTCGGACTTGTCACCCAGAACATCCAATGGCTGCTCCTCATGGGGATCACGTTCGTCGTCTCGGTCTTTCTCCAGACCGAACGCGGCTTCAGCGCGATCAAGACCGGCGTCATCTTCACCGCGGCAACGGCCGGCATCCTCATCTCCTCCCTCTCAGCAGAGCGACTCGCCAAGAAATACGCACAACGAAACCTGATCCGAGCTGGTTTCATCGTCACGATCGCCGGCGTCGGCCTCCTGCTCGCGATTGTCAAAGCCTCGGACCACCTGCTCGCGTTCACGCCCGGCCTGCTGCTCATCGGCCTCGGCCTCGGGGTCATGCTGACCCCGTCGGTCAACATCGTGCAATCCAGCTTCCCCGAACGGAAGCAGGGCGAGATCTCAGGCCTCTCGCGCAGCGTCTCTAACCTCGGCTCGTCGCTGGGCACGGCGATCGCAGGCACGATCCTGGTCTCAGAACTCGCGACCGGCAACAAGTCCTACGTCCTCGCGATGTCCAGCCTCGCGGCCATCGCCCTGATCGGCCTGGGAGCCGCCATGTTCCTCCCGGCCACCCCCGAACAGCAACCAAGCGCGCTCGCTGCGACGAGCACGCTCGACTCAGCCACCGAGCAGGCATGAGCCGCATCGGCGCTCGGTTCGGGCAGCAGAGCGTGCCGGTCGCCGGGCCCAGGTCACGTCGCTTACAGAGGAGCGGTGCGCTGTGGCAACGCTAGTTGCAATTGGCTATCCGGATCAGGGCACCGCTGAGCAAGCGGTGCAGACCGTCTGGCGCCTGGAGGAGGAGTTGATCATCCAGGCTGATCAGGTGGCTTCGATCTCCTGTGATCCGGAAGGGACGTACCACGTCCACACAACCCATGGCGGTGTCCCGACCGCCAGCGGGGCGGTCTGGGGCGGCTTCTGGGGCTTCCTGTTCGGATTCTTGTTCTTGATCCCGATCGCGGGGTGGGCGATGGGCGCCGGGTTGGGCGCGCTGTTCGGCCACATGAGCGAGACGGGGATCGATAAGGCCTTCCAGGAGCAGATACGCGCCTACCTGCAGCCGGGCACCTCTGCGCTGTTCATGATGATCGAGCACGTATCCCCGGACAAGGCGATCTCGGCGCTGCAGCAATACGGCGGCACTGTGATCAAAACCTCGCTGTCAGAAGCAGACACCGACAAGCTCCAGGAAGCGCTGCAGCCGCCCACGCAGCCATCGGTCGGTTCGTAGGACTCAGGCGAACGTTCGCGTTCACCCATGTGAATCGGCGCAGCTCGCCTCCCGGTTGATCGAGCCCCCGTACGCTCGGCGTCACCGTCAGGCTGCGCGGCGCAGCCTGACGTTCCTCTATCTGGAGGCGCTGCTCGATGAGTGGACCGAGACTGATGTGTTCGCGCCTCGCATGTGGGGCCCAGACGTGACCGACCGGGCTGACCCGGGCGACCTCGGCGGGTCGTCGCAAGCAGCGAGCAGCCGCGGGCTGGCGATCCTGCTCGCGATGGCGATGTTCGTGCTCGTGGTGGACACCTCGCTGATGAACGTCTCGATCTCGGCCGTGATCAAGGATCTGCACACGACCGCCAGCGGCGTCCAGTCGGCGATCGCGCTCGAAGCGCTCGTCTCGGCCGCGTTCATCCTGATCGGGAGCAAGATCGGCGACCTCTATGGTCGCAAGCGGGCCTACGTGCTTGGCCTGCTCGGCTATGCCGTCGGTGCGCTGTCGATGGTGCTCGCGCAGAACCTGGCCACGATCATCGTCTTCTGGGCGATCATCGGTGGGCTTGGTGCTTCGCTGCTGCTGCCGGCGATGCAGTCGCTGATCCACGGCAACTTCGAGGGCAATGATCAGAAGAAGGCGTACGCCCTGGTCGGGGCGGCGGCGGCGATCGCCGCGGCGGTCGGACCACTGCTTGGAGGCTTTCTCACAACCTTCCTCTCCTGGCGCGTCGGCTTTGCGCTCGAGGACGTGGTGATCGTGATCGTGCTCACGGGCATCCGGCGTCTCCGTGACGTGCCCTACACGGGTCCTCGTCAGGTCGATTCCGTCGGCGCCGTCCTGTCGGCGCTGGGAATGGGCGGGATCGTGCTCGGGATCCTCGTGTGGCAGGAGGGCGGCGAATCGGTCGTCGCGCTGCTGCTGATCGGCGCGATCGCCATCGGGGCGTTGGCGCGCTGGCTGGTCCGGCGCAAGCGCGAGGGCAAGCCGACGCTGATCGACCCAGGGCTGTTCAGGTCCAAGCTGTACCGGTTCGGGATCACGAGCCAGATGCTCCAGCAGATCGCGCTCGGCGGGACGATGATCGCGCTGCCGATCTACCTCCAGCTTGTGCTCGAGTACAACGCGCTGCAGGCGGGCCTGTCGCTGGCGCCGCTGTCGCTGACGATGTTCGGCGTGGCCTTGGTCGCGGGCAAGCGCGTTGGCAAGCGTCGTCCGAGCACTCTGATCCGGCTGGGGTTCGCGCTCCTGACGCTCGGCTTGGTGATCCTGATCCCGATTGTGCCGCGGGCGTCATCGGGCTGGTACCTCGTGGCGCCGTTGATCATCGCCGGCTCCGGCCTGGGGTTGTTGGTCTCCCAACTGAACAACTACACCCTGTCGCCCGTCTCCGACGAGCACGTCAGCGAGGCTGCCGGCGTCAACTCGGCGGCCGGCTCATTCGGTCTCGCGTTTGGCCTGGCGTTCGGAGGAGCGATCCTGCTGGCGACGCTGTCGGTCTCGTTCACGAAGATGGCCGAGTCGAGCAAGGTGCTTCCACCGGCCGATCAGCAGCACGTCGCGAACGTGCTCGAGCACGACGCCGAATTCATGAGCAATACGGCGCTCGAGAAGCAGCTCGCCGGCGAGCCGAAGGCGATCCAGGCCGAGATCCTGAGCATCAATACGCGCGCCCGGCACCTGTCACTCCAGGTTGCGCTGTTGATCCCGATCTTCGCCGGGCTCCTCGGCCTGTTCACGGCATTCCGAATGATCCGCCTGCCCGACCCACGACCATCGAGCGCCGTCGAAGGGATGGCGCTGGGCTGATCGGTGCCTCACCCGCTGGGTTGATGGGTCCCTGCCCCGCTGGGTCGACCTGGGACCGAG
>DATNKY010000344.1:0-14391 GCA_035603155.1 Solirubrobacteraceae bacterium | reverse complement strand
GGCGGCGATCGGCGTCTCGTGAGCGTCGAGTGAGGGTGCTGGCGTTCGACACGGCGACGCCGGCGACGACCGTGGCGCTGTGCGACTCGGCCGGGGGTGAGCCGGTGCAGGCCCGCGACGACCCCGAGCCGGGCCGGCGCCCGAACCACACGACGCGGCTGATGGTCCTGATCGCCGACGTGCTGGCGCGAGCCGGCTGCGGATGGGACGACGTCAACCGGATCGCGGTCGGCGTTGGACCGGGCACGTTCACCGGGCTGCGGATCGGCATAGCGACGGCGCGCGCGCTCGCGCGGTCGCGCCAGATCGAGCTCGTCGGGATCTCGACGCTTCAGTCGCTCGCGCTCGGCGCCGTTCAAGAGGCCAGAGCGCGCGGCAGTGACACGATCCTCCCGGTGCTCGACGCGCGGCGAGGCGAGGTGTTCGCGGCTGCCTGGATCACGACCCAGGTCGATGGAGCGCCGGCCGCCGGTCGGCTCCTCGAGCCGCTCGCAATGGCGCCGTCGGCGCTCGCCCAAACCGCCGCCGAGCTTGGGGATTCGCGCCTGGCGATCGGCGACGGCGCGGTAGCATTCAGAGCGGTTCTCGAGCGCTCGGGGACCTCGATTGTCGATGACGGCTCGAGGCTGCATCGGGTCGACGCCGTGTTCACAGGGCGATTGGCGTTGCGCTCGGAGTCTGCCGCCGCGGGGGACGTCCGGCCGGAGTACCTGCGCCTCCCGGATGCTGAGCTGTCGTTGCAGGCAACGCAGGAGCGATGACGCAAGCGAACTTCACGATCAGACCGCTGGGCTACGCGGACCTTCCGCAGGTGATCTCGCTCGAACGGCGGGCGTTCAGCGCCCCTTGGTCGCTGGCGATGTTCGTGCTCGAGCTGTCAAAGCCGTCGGGTCTGTGCCTCGCCGCCATCGACCCGGAGACGTCGAAGCTGGTCGGCTATCTGGTGCTGGCGCGTTACGACACCGTCTGGCATCTGATGAACATCGCCGTCGATCCGCTGCGCCGGCGCGAGGGGATCGCTCGGGCGATGCTCGAGGAGATGTTCGAGCGCGCCGGACCCGACGAGCAGTTCACGCTCGAGGTCCGGACCTCGAACGCCCCGGCGATCGCGCTGTACGAGAGGTATGGCTTCCGCCCCGCCGGGCGGCGGCCCCGCTATTACCGCGACACCGGCGAGGACGCGATGATCATGTGGCGCACGAGCGAGACGATCTCGACCACCGGCGCGAGCGGTTGATACTCGCGATCGAGACCAGCTGCGACGACACGTGTGCGGCGGTGGTGAGCCCCGACGGCCGGATCGCGTCGAATGTGATCTCCTCGCAGGGAGTGCATGACCGCTTCGGGGGCGTCGTGCCCGAGATCGCCTCGCGCCACCATCTCGAGCTGATCGGCGACGTGGTCGACGACGCGCTTTCGCGCGCGCGCGTCTCGCTTTCGGCAGTTGACCTCGTAGCGGTCACGCGCGGCCCCGGCCTGGTCGCCGCGTTGCTCGTCGGTCTGGCGACCGCGAAGGCGCTTGCCGCGGCTCACGAGCTCGCGCTGGCGCCGGTGGATCATCTCCACGGCCACGTGGCGGCGTCGTTTCTGCGGCCGGCCGCGATCGAGCCCCCGTTCGTGGCCCTGATCGCCAGCGGCGGTCACACGTTCGTGGCGCACGTTCGCGACCGGGGACCGGGCTATGAAGTGCTCGGGCAGACCCTCGACGATGCGGCCGGCGAGGCATTCGATAAGGGAGCGCGCCTGCTCGGGCTCGGTTATCCGGGCGGTGCCGCACTCGAGCGGCTCGCGCGCGACGGAGATCCTCAGGCATTCGCGTTTCCGACCGGAGCTCGCCTCGGCGGGCTTGACTTCTCGTTCGCGGGACTGAAGACGGCGCTCCTGTACCGGGTACGGGAGCTCGGCGAGCAGGAATCACAGCGCTTGCGCGCCGATCTGGCCGCGTCGTATCAGCGCGCGATCATCGAGGCGCTGGCGGTCAGATGCGAGCGCGCGCTCGAGCAGACTGGCTTGGAGCGGCTCGCGATCGGCGGCGGCGTGGCCGCGAACGGGAAGCTGCGAGAGCGCCTGACCGGACTCGGCGTCGAGCTCGAGGTGCCGCCCCGCGAGCTGTGCACCGACAATGCGGCGATGATCGCCAGCGCGGCGAGGTACGTCGAGCAGTTGCGCTACCCCGAGTACCTCGAGCTCGACGTGTACGCAACCGGCGAGCGCGCGCTCGCCGTGGCGCGATGACCGTGCAGGTCGAGCTGTTCGGCCGCCAGGGCTGCTGCCTGTGCGACGACGCCCGCGAGGTCCTGATGCGCGTACGAGCGATCCATCCGTTCTCGCTGACCGAGCGCGACATCGACGAGGACGAGCGCCTGCTGCACGCGTATCTCGAACGGATACCAGTCGTTACGATCGATGGCGTGGAGGCGTTTGAGCTGTTCGTCGATGAGGCCGAGCTGGCAAGGCGACTGAGTTAGAGTGAAACGCGGATGAGCTACACCGTCGGCCGCGGTACCGAATCGGCTCAGCCGACACTCGACAAGCCGGGGGAGAAGCTCTCGCTCGGCGTCGCTGCACGCCTGTCGCGCTACCTGCAGGTGCTCACCCAGGCGCGGAAGATCGGCAAGGAGACGATCTCCTCGCAGGAGCTCGCCGAATACACGCACGTCAACTCGACCCAGATCCGCCGCGACCTATCGGGCTTCGGAAAATTTGGCAAGCGGGGCGTCGGCTACAACGTCGACTCGCTCGTGAGCCAGATCCGCAAGATCCTGCGGACCGCCGGCCAGCACAACATCGCGCTGTTCGGAGCGGGCCATCTCGGCACCGCGATCGCGACCTCGGACATCTTCGCCGATCACGGCTTCCGCGTGGTCGCGATCTTCGACATCGACCAGGGGCTCGTCGGAACCCGGATCGGGGCGCTGGAGGTCCGGCACAACTCGGAGCTGCGGCAGGTCGTCGAGGATCAGGACATCGTCGTCGCGGTGCTGGCGGTTCCCTCGTCGGCGGCCCAGGAGCTGGCAGAGCAGCTCGCCGACGCGGGGGTGAAGATCATCTTCAACTACTCCGATGCGCTGCTGCAGGTGCCGCCCGAGGTCACGGTCCACACCTCGAGTCCAGCGGTCGATCTGCTCTACGCGCTGTACTTCTACCTGACCTGATCCACTCCGCCGTGGAGATCGACCTCGACAACGCCCGTGTGACCCTTGACGCCTCGACCGACTTCACGGTCGGGCTGGAGGAGGAATTCGCACTGCTCGATCCCAACGAGCTCGGGCTGGCGGCGAAGTTCGAGGAGCTCTCCGAGGGCGCCGGTGCCGATCCGCTGCTGTCGCAGTCGATCGCCGGCGAGCTGATCTCCTCCGAGATCGAGATCCGGTCCGGCCGCGGTGCCGACCTCGAGGCCGCGCGCGCGGCGCAGCGCGAGCTGCGCCGGCGGCTGTTCGCCCTCGCCGCCGATCACGACGTGGCACTCGGCGCCACCGGTACGCACCCGTGGTCCGATTACCGTGCCCAGCGCATCATCCAGACCGAGCATTACCGGCGCGTCGAGGACGGCCTCAAATATGTCGCCTGGCGCAACAACACGTTCTCGCTCCACGTCCACGTCGGCATCAAGGGGGCCGAGCGCGCCGTGCTGATCTGTGACCGGCTGCGGCCGGTGCTGCCGGTGCTGCTCGCGATCTCGGCCAACTCGCCGTTTCTCGACGGACGCGACTCGGGACTGCACAGCGCCCGCACCCAGACCTTCACCAAGAGCTTCCCTCGCTGCGGAGTTCCGGACGCGTTCGGCGGGTGGGACGCGTTCGCCCAGTACATCGAGATGCTGGTCTCAACGAGTTCGATCGTCGAGTACACGCAGGTCTGGTGGTCGATTCGGCCCCACCTGTCGTTCGGCACGGTGGAGGTTCGGATCTGCGACGCGCAGGCGACCGCGGCCGAGTCAGACGCGCTCGCGGCTTTGATCGTTGCGTGCGTCGCCCAGGCCGCCCGGGACATCGATGAGGGCGTCCCGTATGTCGATCTCCCCAACCGTCTGATCGAGGAGAACGTCTGGCGCGCGCTCCGTTACGGACTCGACGGCGACCTGCTCGACCTCGAGCGGCTGGAGCCATATCCCGGTTCGGCGGCCGCTGAGCGCCTGCTGGAGTGGACCGCGCCGGTCCGGTCCGAGCTCGGCGTGGAGGTGTCGCTGCCGTCGCTCAACGGCGCCCAGCGCCAGCGGCGGATGCTCGACGGCGGGATGGCCCTCGAGGAGATCTACGCGTCGGTCCAGGCCGAGACCCGTGAGACCTATTCTGGGATGCTGGAAACCCCGCGGAGGTGACATCGTGAGCACTGGTCATACCGAAGGCGACCCCGGAGGCGCGGCAGGCCCCGCCTCCGAGGAGGAGCTCCGGGCCGCCTACGAAGCGGAGATCAAGAAGATCGGAGTCGAGCAGGTCCTGCTCGAGAACGTGGTCACACTGATCAACCTCGGCATGCGTCGCACCGGCCTAAGTCCCGGGACCGAGGACGAGCGCGATCTCGAGCAGGTGCGGGTGGCGATCGAATCGATCCGCGCGCTGATGCCGATCGTGGAGCAGAGCGCTCCAGCCCAGGCAGGCCCGATCCGGGAGGCGCTCTCACAGCTGCAGCTAGCGTTCGTCCGCCTCGGCGGAGCGCCCGCGGGCGACGCGGGCTCAGGGTCCCAGGGCGGCGACGATCCGTCGTCGGGCGGCTCTTCGCAGGGCGGTCCGCCCGAGGGCGGCTCTTCTGAGGGCGGTCCTCCTGGCGGTCGCTCCGGTCCGCCCGAGCCTGAGCCGACAAGCCCGGCGCAGCCGGGCGAGCCCGGCCCAGCGCAGCGCAGCGGCCGGCTCTGGGTCCCCGGCCAATAGGCCGCAGCCGCCCGTTCGCCACGAGCGTGAGCGCCCCGACAAGGCGGCCGCCACCAGCACAAAACGTCCTGCCTCGAGCCCCGTAGAGCCGACGTTCCGCCTGTCGGCACGCTAGACTCGCGCCCGGCTTTAGCCAAGGCCCACGCACCATCGCGGCGGGGCCTTTTTGACGTTGAAGATCGGCGCACCCGCTGCGCCTCAAACCAAGAGCCCCTCCGGAGGACCCCCTTTGTCAAGCTTCCTGACGCAACACGGCGTCCTAGTCGCGCTCGTGTGCGCCGGCGCCGCTCTCGCGTACGGCGTCCTGACCTCTCGATCGCTGCTGGCGCTGTCGCCCGGCAACGAGCGCATGCGCTCGATCTCCGCGGCCGTGCAGGAAGGCGCCCGCGCGTACCTGAACCGTCAGTACACCACGATCGCCGGCGTCGGCGTGATCCTGTTCATCGTCCTGATCCCGATCCAGAACATCCGCGTCGCGATCGGGTTCGTGATCGGCGGCCTGCTGTCCGCAAGCGCCGGCTACATCGGGATGAACGTCTCGGTGCGCGCGAACGCGCGCGTGGCCGAATCGGCCCGCGGCGGGATAGCGCCCGCATTATCGGTCGCGTTCCGTGGCGGCGCGGTGACCGGGCTGCTGGTCGTGGGGCTCGCGCTGCTCGGCGTCGCCGGGTACTACGGGGTTCTGACCTGGATCGCCGGCGAGAGCACGCGCTCCGCGATCGACGCACTGATCGGCCTCGGCTTCGGTGGCTCGTTGATCTCGGTGTTCGCGCGCCTCGGCGGCGGCATCTTCACCAAGGCTGCCGACGTCGGCGCCGACCTCGTCGGCAAGATCGAAGCGGGGATCCCCGAGGACGACCCTCGCAACCCGGCAGTGATCGCCGACAACGTCGGCGACAACGTCGGTGACTGTGCCGGGATGGCGGCTGACCTTTTCGAGACCTACGCGGTGACAGCGGTCGCCGTGATGCTGCTCGGTGTACTGCTGTTCCGCGAGCAGTCCGCGGTCGCGCTGTTCCCGCTCGTGCTCGGTGCTGTGTCGATCATCGCCTCGATCATCGGCACGTTTGCCGTCCGTTCGCGGGCCGGCAACGTCGAGCGCGCGCTCTACCAGGGCCTGATCGTCTCGGGCGTGCTGGCCGCGTTGGCGTTCCTCCCGATCACCTACTGGATGATGCACGACGTCCACCTGATCGGCCACCCGCTGTCGACGCCTAGCTGGGGCAAGTTCTACCTCTGCGCGCTGATCGGGATTGCGGTCACCGCGTGCCTGTTCGTGATCACCGACTACTTCACCTCGACGCGCTTCTCGCCGGTCAAGTCGACCGCGCGCGCATCGCAGACCGGGCACGCGACCAACATCATCCAGGGTCTCGCCAAGGGTTTTCAGTCCACGGCGCCCCCGGCGATCGTGCTCGCACTCGGGATCCTCGGGGCCTGGAAGCTCGCCGGCGGTGGTACCACCGGCGTCTACGGGATCGGCGTGGCGGTGATGGCGCAGCTGTCCCTGACCGGCCTGATCGTCGCGCTCGACGCGTTCGGCCCGATCACCGACAACGCCGGCGGGATCGCCGAGATGGCCGACCTGCCCGAGTCGGTCCGCGACGTGACCGATCCGCTCGACGCGGTCGGCAACACGACCAAGGCCGTCACCAAGGGGTACGCGATCGGTTCCGCCGCGCTCGCCGCGCTGGTGCTGTTCAACGCGTTTGAGCGCGAGCTCAACGCCAAGGGCAAGTTCCCCGACTTCTCGATCAGCAACCCGGCGGTGCTGATCGGGCTGTTGATCGGCGGCATGATGGTGTACCTGTTCGTGTCGCTGGCGATGGAGTCCGTCGGCCGCGCCGGCGGGGCGGTGGTCGAGGAGGTCCGCCGTCAGTTCCGCGAGAAGCCCGGGATCATGGACGGCACCGAGCAGCCCGAATACGGCGCCGCCGTCAGCCTCGTAACTCGCGCCGCGCAGCGCGAGATGATCCTGCCGTCTCTGATCCCGATCGTAATCCCGTTCGTCGTCGGGCTGATCAGCGTCGAGGCGCTCGGAGGACTGCTGATCGGCGTGATCGTGGTCGGCCTGTTCGTCGCGATCTCGATGACCTCGGGCGGCGGTGCGTGGGACAACGCCAAGAAGCTGATCGAGGACGGCGCCTACGGCGGCAAGGGCTCGGAGGCCCACGCCGCGGCGGTCACCGGCGACACGGTCGGCGACCCGTACAAGGACACGGCTGGTCCGGCGATCAACCCGATGATCAAGGTGGCGAACATCGTCGCGCTGCTGATCATTCCGCTCATTACCTGAGCGTTGGTGTTGTGGCGTGGGTTGGCTGTCTGCCCCTCGGGGCAGGGGCAGCCAGCTCACTGCGAGGCGTGTGTCAGGGTTCAGCGACCTGCCCCGGGCGGCCGGCAGCCAACCCACGCTCGCCGCCGCTCGGTAGCGCGGGTGATCCTGGCGTGGGCTGTTCTTGAGGCGCGTCCCTCCCGGCGCTCGTCTCAGCCGTGGTACGCCTCCTGTCCCGGTTGCCTCCTGTCGTGCCACCGCTGTTTTCGTCCCATGCTCCCGTCCATCCCTTGCCTGCCCCGTCCCGCGGCGCTGCGCCGACTGGGGCGGTAGGCTCGGAGGGGGTTCTTGTCTGCTTCGGTTGAGCTCGGACTGGTGCTGGCGCTGCTGACCGCGTTCGGGTCGGTGGCCGGGTTCCTGTACAAGTTCCGCGGCGCGCGTGAGGCGCCCGCGGTTGAACTGCGCCGTCCGTGGCACAGCACCGTCGAGTTGTTCCGCTCGCCGCTGTACACGCTCGGGATCGTGATCGCGCTCGGGTCGTGGGGGCTGCACGTGGGGGCGCTTACGCTGGCGCCGATCTCGCTCGTGCAGTCGGTGATCGCCGGAGGTCTGGTGCTCCTGACGGTGGTTGCCGACCGGCTGTTTGGGATCGAGGTGACGCGGCGGGAATGGATCTGCGTCGCGCTGACGGCGGCGGGGCTTGCGTTTCTGGCGGCGACCCTCGACGGTGACGCCGGCAGCGCTCACTCCCATTACAACCCTTCGACGCTCGCCATCTATCTGCTCGCGCTGGGCGCCGCGGCGACGGCGCTGGTGATGTTCGCGAACGTCGAACACGGGCGCAGCCGCGATCTCGGTTCGGGCGGGGCGCGGCCGGCGATGCTGGCGGTCTCGGCTGGGCTGCTGTGGGCGGCGTCCGATACGTCGATCAAGGCGCTCAGCTCGCATCTGAGCCAGCTCGGCTTCGGCGTGCTGGTGCACCCGCTCGCGTTCGTGATCCTGATCGCATCGCTCGTCGGCCTGCTGATCTCGGCGCGGAGCCTGCAGCTCGGTGACGCGGTGCCGATGATCGCGCTGACTTCCGCCGCCGCCAACCTGACGACGATCGCCGCCGGGCCGATCGTGTTCGGCGAGCCGTTCCCGTCGAGCACGCTGGGGATCGCGGTCAGGATGCTGGCGTTTGCGTTCGTGATCGTCGCCGCCGCACTGATCCCACCCCCGGCGGCCGACCATGCGGCGAGCACATTGGCCGACCCGGCGGCCGAACGCGCGGCAAGTCCCTAGCCGAACGCGCGGCGAGTTCCTAGCCGAACGTGCGGTTAGTCCATCGCCGACCCGGGGGGCGCACCGGTCCGACGAGCTACGCTGCGACCATCGATGCGACTGGAAGCTGTAACACAACACACCAGGCGGCCAACCGTTGGCTCATCTGACCCCCTAGAGTTCGCGCCATGTTCATCCTGATCGTCGGTGCCGGACGGGTCGGTTCGGCCATCGCGAAGCGCTCGCTCGAGGCCGGTCACGAGGTCTCCGTGCTCGACAGTGACCCGCTGTCGCACGAGCGCCTCGACAAGGATCAGTCGACGAGCTGGGAGGATGCCGGCGGACGGTTCACGGTCGGCGCCGCGCTGGAGGTCGACGGCCTGATCGCAGCGGGCATCGAGGAGGCCGATGTGTTCATGGCGGCGACCCGGGGCGACAACACGAACCTTGTGATCGCACAGCTCGCGCAGCGCCGCTTCAACGTTCCGCGGGTGGTCGTGCGCGTCGCTGATCCGGCGCGGGCCGCGTGGTACGCCGAACAGGGGCTTCTGACGATCTGTCCGACACAGCAGGCGATCGAGCAGGCCGAGCAGGTCGTGCTCGCGCCATAAAGGGGGACCAGGCCGATGTACGTGATCATCGCGGGGGCGGGCAAGGTTGGCTGGAACCTCGCGCGCGAGCTGATTTCAAGAGACCAGGAGGTGACGCTGATCGAGTCCGATCACCGGCGTTACCGGATCGTCGAGGAGGAGCTCGAGCACGCGGTCCAGTACGGCGACGCGACCGAGCTTTGGGTGCTCGAGCGCGCCGGCATCCAGCGCGCGGATCTCGTGATCGCGGTTACCGGCGACGACGAGGACAACATCCTCATCTGTCAGGTGGCGAAGGAGAAGTACGGCTGCGAGCGGATCGTCGCCCGGGTGAACAACCCCCGCAATCTGGACCACTTCAAGCTGCTCGGAATCCAGCCGGCGGTGTCGGCCACGGATCTGATCCTCCGACTGATCGAGCACGAGGTGCCCGAGTACGGACTGGTGCAGCTGCTGGCGCTTGAGGAGGAGCATCTCGAGATCATCGAACTCGAGGTCGGCAAGGGCTCGCCGGTCGCCGGCCGCAGGGTCCAGGACGTCTTGCTGCCCGACGGCTCGCTGATCATCTCGGTGCTCCGCGACGGCAGCGGCTTCGTGCCCAAGGCCGATTCGGTCATCCAGGCCGGCGATCAGGTGATGCTGATCCTGGACCCTGGGCTCGAGTCGGAGGTCACGCCTCGGTTCGCGCCCAGCAGCGCCGAAACCCCAGCCGGCAGGTAGCGTGGCCGACCGAAAGGTCGCCTTCCTGCTGGTCGGCGGCGGGCTGGCGGCGGCCAACTGCGCGCGCTCCCTCCGTCAGGCGGGGGCCGACGGTTCGATCGTGCTGGTAGGCCGCGAGCCCGATCTGCCCTACGAACGGCCACCGCTCTCGAAGGGGTACCTGCGCGGTACCGAAACGCGCGCCGACGCCCTCGTACGCGGCGCCGACTTCTACGAGCAGCACGAAATCGAGGTCCTGACGCGCACGTCGGCGATGAAGCTCGACCTCGCGGCGCGGACCGTCCGGCTCTCGAACAAGCAGGAGCTCGAATTCGAGCAGCTGCTGCTCGCCACCGGAGCGAACGTACGCCGGCTCAACGTGCCCGGCCTGGAGCTCGAGGGGATCCACTACCTGCGCACATTCGCCAACGCGGATGGGATCCGCGAGGATGCGGCCGGCAAGCGGGTGGTGCTGATCGGCGGCTCCTACATCGCCGCCGAGGTGGCCGCCTCGCTGACCGAGCTGGGCAGCAACTGCTCGTTGGTGATGCTCGAGCCGGTCGTCCTCAGCCGCCACTTCGGGCCCGAAGCTGCGCGCTTCCTTCACGACGTCCTCGAGGATCACGGGATCGTGATCTACGGCGATGACGAGCTCGAGCGCTTCGAGGGTGCCGATGGCCGCGTGACCCGGGTGGTGACCAAGGCGGGGCGCGAGCTCGAGGCCGACGCGGTCATCGTCGGCGCCGGCGTCACGCCGGACGTGATGCTCGCTCGCGCAGCCGGCCTCGAGCTCGGCGAGACCGGTGGGGTACGTGTCGATGCCCTGCTCGAGACGGCCGTCCATGGCGTGTTCGCGGCCGGTGACGTGGCCGAGTACGAGAGCGTGCTGCACGGCGGCCGCCGAATTCGCGTCGAGCACTGGGATGTGGCCTTCAACCACGGCAAGACCGCGGCCCTCAACATGCTCGGTCGTGGCGTCGACTACGACGTCGTCCCGTACTTCTTCTCCGACTTATCAGACTGGGCCGCGATCGAGTACGTCGGGCCGGCGTACGAATGGGACACCGAGGTGGTTCGCGGGTCACCCGAGGAGGGCGCGTTCACGGTCTTCTACCTCGATCGCGGCCGGCTCGCGGGCGCGCTGAGCGTCGGGCGCTCCGAGGACCTCGGACATGCACGCCGTCTGATCTCTTCGGGTACCCAGTTGGGCGAGCGCGCGCCAGAGCTCGGCGACCTGTCCTCGTCCCTCGAGGACCTTTAGCGCTCCGATTCGGAAATGCGGTGGCTTAGAAGGCCGAGTCCCGGCGCAGCGCAGCACAGCGGGAGGCGTCGGCCTTGGCGATGTGGATCGGGCGGACCTCCCAGCCGTTGAGGTGGGGCTTGAAGAAGACGATCGGCTTGCCGCTGTCAATTGACTTGCCCGGCCGGAAGCCGACGTTGCCGACGTTGAGCCCGACAGCCCAGGCGAGCTTGCTCTGCAGGCCCACCAGGGTCACCGGCTGTCCGCAGGAGCGGATCTCGGAGGCGCCGCCATCCTTTGCGATCACGCCCTGGAGGCGCACGATCTGTCGCCCGGCGAAGCGCGCCTCGGTGATGTCCGAGCGCGCCGTCGAGACGCGGCGCTTGCCGGTCGGTATCAGCGAACCCACGAGCAGCGCGACGAGGAAGATCGACCCGACGACGCTCGCCGTGCGCAGTGCGCCATGGTCGCGTTGGGGTTGCGGGGCGAATGCGAGCACCCGGCCGGCGGCATAGCCGGCGATCACGATCGCCACAGCGGCCGGCTCGAGCAGGTACCGGTTCGCGCCTGACCAGCCGTGCAGCGCCAGCCCGATCTCGATCGCGGTCCAGAGACATCCCGCCGCGACGAGCGCAAGCGCGACGAGATCCCGGCGCACGGCGGCGATCACGAACCCGATCACAGCCGCGACCTCGATCGGCCACCCATTGAGGAGTCGCAGGCGATCGAGGATCGCGACGAACTTGCTGCCGTGGATCACGTTGACGGCGTTGATCGTCCGAAGCGCGAGGTTTCCGGAGATGAACCAGCTCTTCGAGGTCAGCGCAGGGATGATGAACCAGAACGCGGGAATCACGGCCAGCCCGACGACCGCCAGGACGCGCATCGCCGGTACCCGGAACCACGCCCAGATCGCGTACAGCGCGAGGAACGGCCACGCCTCCGGGCGCCCGAGTGACGCGAGCACGAGCATCGCGAACGCCAGCTTGGGGCGCTCGCTCAGATGACAGTCGATCGCGGCCAGGCACAGGGTCACGATGATCGGGTCCGAGCTCGCGATCAGGACCAGATGCGAGTACGTGTCGAGTCCCAGCAGGCCGACGCCCGCGACCGCGCCGGCGACGTACGGCGCGTACGGTCGCCGCGCACACGGTCCGGTGAGCATGTACGCGATTCGTGCCGCGAACACGCAGCCGGCGAGCGCGCCGCCTACCGCGGTCACCATCCACAGCCACACCTGTCCCGCTCCGAAGAGCGCATACGGAAGCGTGAACAGGAACGGGAGCGGCTTCCACGATGGGGCGCCGTCGGTGTTGAGGTTCCAGTGCAGGACCTGCTTGCCCCACACCATCCACCCGAACGCGTCATAGCCGGGGCGCATCCCGCTCGCGAGCACGACGACGAGCGCGACCCCGAGGACCCCCACCGCCACCAAGAGCCACGCTCCGATCGTGAATGGATCCCGGGAGCGCTCTTGGCGCTCGTTGCGTCGCCGATCGACCGTGGGGCGGAGGAGGGGCGATTTGATCGCGGGTTCCGTCGCCATCTGAGTTCGACGCTATACGACTCGGGGGTCAGACGGGCGCAGGAAAGCCAGGCCGCCGCTGGCGGAGAACCGTTGCCAGTGCGTTGCGTCGCCTCTCTGATGAGGACGGCCGAGCAGCTGCGGGGCAAGGACTCGAACCTTGAATTCCAGGGCCAGAACCTGGCGAGTTGCCGATTACTCCACCCCGCAGAAGGAGGGTTGGCGAAGGGGGTGGGTCCCCTTTTCAGCGGCCAGCGAGTATAGCCCGCACGGCGGGAGCTTCCGTCCGATCTTCATGCGAACATACGTTCGTGAAGGGACCGCGAAAGCGCTACGACTGGGCGGCCATTCGTGACTTCTACGAGGAGGGTCACTCGTCGGCTGAATGCCAGCGCAAGTTCGGCATATCGAACGGCGCGTGGCATGGCGCCGTAATGCGAGGAGCCATCGTGCCCCGTCCTAACGCACGCGGCAGGCCCCGTACCGGCACCCGCGCCGCGATCGCCGCGCTGTTAGCTCAGGGTCTGTCTCAGGCCGAGATCGCGCGCAAGCTCGGAGTCTCTCGACCAACCGTGTGTTTCCACGTCCGCAGGCTCGGCGTGCCTGCGAACTCAACTCTCCGTAGGAGGTACGACTGGAACAAGATTCGCGAGTTCTACGACCGCGGGCATTCGATTGCGGAGTGTCGTCGACAGTTTGGATTCAGCCGCGATGCCTGGCGAGCCGCGGTGCACAGGGGCGCGGTAGACCAGCGCCCGCGTCTGGAGCCGCTCGACGACGTTCTCGCCGCTGGGCGGGCGCGGTCGCGTCAACACGTCAAGGCGAGACTGCTTGCTGCTGGTGTCAAGGTCCTACGGTGTGACATCTGTGGCCTCGAAGATTGGCGCGGGGCGCCGATTTCTCTAGAGCTTCATCACGTGAACGGGGACGGCGATGACAACCGGGTGGAGAATCTTCAACTCCTGTGCCCGAACTGCCACAGCCAAACCGACACATGGGGTGCGCGGAATAAGCGGCGACCTGTGAACAGCTGAGCATCCCGGGCGACGCCACCTGGGGCTGCTCGCGTGCGAGCTCGTTATGGATCGACGAACTCGGGCGTCTGCTTGCGCAGGCCCGCCACGACTGCGGCCAGCTGGTTCGGGGAACCGATCAGCCCGCGCTGCAGCTCGGCCTCGAGCGCGAGCGTTTCGTCCGCCGAGCCGGTCCAGCCGGAGTCGAACAGACGCTTGGCGGCGCGGACGGCGTCGGGCGATCTGGCGGCGATCTGCGTTGCGAGCTCATGGGCAGCTGCGAGCGGGTCATCCGAGACGCGGGTGACCACGCCGAGATCGCTCGCCTCGGCGCCGCTGATGACCTTGCCGGTGTAGGTCAGCTCCTTGGCCACGTCGATCCCGACCAGGCGGGGCAGCGTCCTGGTGATCGCCATGTCAGGGACCAGGCCCCACCTGACCTCCATCACGGACAGGCGCGCGTCGGGCGCGGCGATCCGGATGTCGGCACCGAGCGCGATCTGGAGCCCCCCGCCCAGGCAGTTGCCGTGAAGCGCCGCGATCACCGGCACCGGCACTCGGAGCCAGTCGTAGGCGCTGCGCTGAAACCAGTTGGGAACCTCGCCGAGCAGCGGGTCGGTGAGCCCCTCGATGCCACCGCCCGCCGCCATGATGCTCGTCACGTCCAGCCCCGAGGAGAAGCTGGGGCCGTCGCCATGCAGGACGACGGCTCGGACCCCGGGCTCCGAGCGCAGGCGGTACGCGGCCCCGATGATCGCCTCGAACATCGCCAGATCGAGCGCGTTGTGCGTGTCGGCGCGGGTCAGCGTGACCGTCGCGACGTGATCGGCCACCTGCACCCGCACCCGATTCGCGGCCTCAGCCTGCGGGCCGACAGGGCCTGCGATGTCGCCATCGGCCGGTCGCTCGGTCATC
>DATNKY010000006.1:0-2070 GCA_035603155.1 Solirubrobacteraceae bacterium | reverse complement strand
CACCCCCGAGATCACCCTCGGTCTGCTTCCCGGCAACGGCGGCACTCAGCGGCTGACGCGGATGATCGGACCGGCGCGGGCGCTCGATGTGCTGATCACCGGACGCCCCTATTCACCGGAGGAGGCGCTCGGACTCGGAGTCGTCAGCGGCGTGCTCGAGGCCGTCGAGGCCGTCGACAAGGTCCAGTCGATCGCTCAGCGCTTCGCGGCAGGCCCGGCGCTCGCCCAGGCGGCGATCAAGCGCTGCGTGTACGAGGGTGGCCAGATGTCGCTAGATGATGGACTCGCGCTCGAAGCGCGCGAGATGGAGGGCTTGTTCAGGTCCCAGGATGCGCTCGAGGGGATGACGGCGTTCGCCGAGAAGCGCCAGGCGAAGTTCACCGGCGCATGACGACGACGGCATCATCGACGCTTGAACGGGGCGCCTTCATCGAAGGCGTTGCGCAGCCGATCGAGTCAGACACGCTGGCGATCAACAACCCCGGCACCGGCGAACTGGTCGGCCACGCCACCAACGCCGGCTCCGAGACCGTCGATGCCGCCGTCCGCAGCGCCGCCCGGGCGGGGCGTGAATGGTCGCGCCACGGGTACGCCGACCGCGGCAAGGTCCTGCACGCCTGCGCCGAGGCGTTCGAGGCGCACGTTGACGAGCTCGTTCCCCTGCTCGTCGCCGAGCAGGGAAAGACGACCCGAGAAGCGCAGATCGAGCTGCATAAGGCGGCCGAGACGCTCGAGCATTACGCCGGCCTCGCCAAGCAGGTCCGGGCGGTGTATGTCGACGCGCTCGACCCGGGTGTCGAGGGCCGTGTCCTGCGCCGCCCGCTCGGGGTCGTCGCCGCGATCGTGCCCTGGAACTTCCCGACCACGCTGCTGTGCAACAAGCTCGGACCGGCGCTGCTGTGCGGCAACACGATCGTCGCCAAGCCCGCCGACACGACCCCGTTCACTACCCTGCGGCTGGCCGAGATCCTGACCGCCGCCGGGCTTCCGCCCGGGACGCTGAACGTCGTGCCCGGCGCCGGCGCTGTCACTGGCGAGGCGCTCGTCAGGCATCCGCTGGTCCGCAAGGTCGCGTTCACCGGCTCGACCCCGACCGGGGAACGTGTCGGCGCGCTCGCCGCCAAGGGCTCCAAGCGCGTGACACTCGAGCTCGGGGGCTCCGATCCGATGATCATCTGCGCTGACGCTGATCTCGGGCGAGCCGCGAGCGCCGCCAGCATGGGCCGCTTCTACAACTGCGGCCAGGCGTGCCTGGCGACCAAGCGCCTGTACGTACTCGACCAGGTCGCCGACGACGTGATCGCCGCGGTCGCCGCCAAGGCGGCCAAGCTGCAGGTCGGGATCGGCTCCGCGCCCGGCAGTCAGATCGGCCCACTGCACTCCGAGCGCCAGCGCGAGACGTTCGAACGCCAGGTGGCCGAGAGCGTCGCCGGCGGCGGCGAGGTGCTCGCCGGCGGCGGCCGGCCGGACGATCCGGCGCTCGCCAACGGCTGGTTCTATAGCCCGACCGTCGTGCTCGAGCCACCCAAGGACTCGCCGATGGCGCGCGAGGAGGTGTTCGGGCCGGCGCTGCCGATCTGGCGCGTCAAGGACCTCGACGAGGCGATCGAGCTCGCCAACGACACGCCGTTCGGGCTCGGCTCGGCCGTCTGGACTGGAGACCTGCAGAGCGCCGAGCGTCTCGCGGCCGAGCTCGACTGCGGGTACACGTGGATCAATAGCCCAACCAAGGTCTACGACGAGCTCCCGTTCGGCGGATTGAAGGCCAGCGGCTATGGCAAGGAGCACGGCTCCGAGGCGCTCGACTACTACACCGACACCAAGTCGGTGGTCGTCAAGCGCGCGCTCTGAAAGGTCGTAAACGTCCCGGCCGGCGTGCGGGCTGCGATCATCATTGACCGTTATGACAACTGAGCGCTGCAACGCGTCGAACATCATCGACCGCCACGGCGACCGGCCCGACAAGCCGGCCTTCATCGCCGCGGATGCGACCCTGACCTACGCCGATCTGCACCGGCAGGCGTGCCGGGCGGGGAGGCTGCTGCGCGAGCTCGGCGTGGCTCGCGAGCA
>DATNKY010000477.1:0-2314 GCA_035603155.1 Solirubrobacteraceae bacterium | reverse complement strand
AGGAGGCCTCGTTGTCGCCCTCCCAGCCGACGTCGACGAAGCGCTCCGGCGCCCGTTTCAGCGCCTTCACGTTCTTGCAGTCGGAGCGGTGGATGGTGATCCCGCGGCCGAGGCTGACGTAGCCCGCGATCTCGTCGCCGGGGACCGGCCGACAGCACTTGGCCAGCCGCACCGCGACGTCCTCGACGCCCTTGACGACGATCCCGTAGTTGGAGGCGTCCTTGGTGCGGCGGGCGCGGTCGGAGTGCTGGTTGACGGGGATCGGCTCGGCCTCGATCGCCTCCCCGGCCTTCAATCGCTGGAGGATCTTGTTGACCGCGGTCTTGGTGGAGATTTTGCCCTGGCCGAGGGCGATGTAGAACTCGGTCCCTTTGCGGAAGCCCATCTCGCGGATCACGTCGGCGAGCAGCGGCGAGCCGGCCATCTTCTGCATCGGCACGCCGCGCTTGCGCAGCGCCTCGTCGAGGCCCTCGCGGCCGTCGCGCTCGGCGTCCTCGCGGCGCTCCTCTTTGAACCAGGCGCGGATCTTGTTGCGGGCGCGGTTGGTGCGGACCAGTTTCAGCCAGTCGAGCGACGGCGCCCGTTTCTGCTTCGCGGTCAGCACCTCGACGATGTCGCCCGAGCGCAGTTGGTAGTGCAGCGGCACGATCGCGCCGTTGACCTTGGCGCCGACGCAGCTGTGGCCGACGTCGGTGTGGACCGCGTAGGCGAAGTCGAGCGGGGTCGAGCCCGCCGAGAGGTTCTTCACTTCGCCCTTCGGGGTGAAGACGAAGACCTCGTCCTCGAAGAGATCGACCTTGAGCGATTCGAGGAACTCGGTCGGGTCCTGTTCGCCCTCGGCCTCGACCAGCTGGCGCAGCCAGGTCATCTTCTCCCGCTGCGGGTCGCCGCGGCCGCCCTCTTTGTAGGCGACGTGGGCGGCGATCCCGTACTCGGCCAGTTTGTGCATCTCCTCGGTGCGGATCTGGATCTCGAGCGGCTTGCCCTCGGGCCCGATCACCGTCGTGTGGAGCGCCTGGTACATGTTGGCCTTCGGCATCGCGACGAAGTCCTTGAAGCGTCCGGGCAGCGGCTTCCAGAGCGAATGGATGACGCCGATCGCTCCGTAGCAGTCCTTCACCGAGCCGACGATCACGCGCATCGCGGTGAGGTCGAAGATCTCGTTGAACTCGCGGCCCTTCTTCGCCATCTTCGTGTAGATCGAATAGAAGTGCTTGGCGCGGCCGGAGATCTCGGCTTCGATGCCGACCTCTTCCAGCTCTTCGGAGAGGAATTCGCCGGCCTCGGTCACGTAGGACTCGCGCTCGTCGCGCTGCTGGGCGACCAGCTGTTTGATTTCCGCGTACTTGCGCGGGTGCAGCGTGGCGAAGGCGAGGTCCTCGAGCTCCCACTTGATCGCGTGGATCCCGAGGCGGTGGGCGAGCGGCGCGTAGATCTCCAGCGTCTCGTGCGACTTCAGCGTCTGTTTCTGCTTCGGCAGCGCGCCGAGCGTGCGCATGTTGTGGAGACGGTCGGCCAGCTTGATCAGGATCACCCTGACGTCGGTGGCCATGGCCACCATCATCTTGCGGTAGTTCTCGGCCTGCCGCTCGTCGCGGCTCTCGAAGTTCATCCCGGTCAACTTGGTGACGCCGTCGACCAGCGCGGCGATCTCCTCGCCGAACTCCTCGCGGACCTCGTCCAAGGTCGCGCTCGTGTCCTCGACCGTGTCGTGGAGCAGCGCCGCGCACAGCGTCTCGGTGTCGAGCCGCATCCCGGCGCAGATCTGCGCGACCCCTACCGGGTGGGTGATGAATTCGTCACCGCTGTAGCGCTTCTGGTCCCCGTGATGAGCGCAGGCGAACTCGAACGCGCGCGCGATCTCGTCGCGGTCGATCGTCGCCACCGCCACCGCGGTGCCGGCCAGCGCCGGGTGCTGCTCCTCGTGCGCGGAGTCGAACTCCTCGATCACCGAGAACAGGTCGCCGAGCAGCTCCTGGTGCTCTACGGAAATTTTGGGCTCTGCAGAAATGACTGTGCCTCCGAAAACTCTTTGCTGTAGACGCGGAACGCCGCCGAGCGCTCCAGATCCGTCCCTGCAGAGGATACGACGCCGACGACGCCGGTGCCGGCGCTCGTATCACCCGCAACAAGCTCCAGGTCTCGCAGTACGCGGAAGGCTCGCGCCGAGGTCTCGGGATCGAGCGGGTGCGGGCCCGGTCCGGCGAGCGCCGCCCGCAGCTCCGGGCCCGACGCCTGCCCCGCGTCGCGCAGTGTGCGGAACATCGTGGCGATCGTCTCCCGCGAGGGCGCCTGGCGGCCAAGGACCGCGAGC
>DATNKY010000498.1:0-3470 GCA_035603155.1 Solirubrobacteraceae bacterium | reverse complement strand
TCGGTGGCGCCCGAGGCGAGCGCCGCCGCATTCTTCGCTGCGCCGGCGAGCTCGACGCCGACGGGATCGTTTGACTCCTCGCACACGACACCCGCACGGATGAATACGCCGGCCAGGGCCGTCGCGAGCGCCTCCTCAGTCGACGCCGCGACCAGGCCGGCGCCCGCGGACACCATCTCGCGAGCGTGCGCGGGTCCACCGATGCATGCGACGCGCGAGTCACCAAACCGGCTGCGCAACAGCGAGGTCGGCGGGCTGCCCGCCGGCGGAACGAGGCCTTTGGCGAGTGACACGATCGCGGCGCGATCCGGCAGACCGCGGGGCTCGAGGCCGCGAATCACATCCGCGAGTCCGACCGACGGCACGCCGAGGAACACATAGTCGGCACGTGCGAGACCCGCCTCGACCTCCTCGATGCGCAGCTCACGTGGAAGCTCGACGCCGCTTAGGTAGACGCGGTTCTGCCGCTCCTCCTGCAGGACGCGCGCCTGTTCGGCCGTTCGGGCCTGAAGCGTCGTGCGAAGCCCGCCGCGGGCCAGCAGCACCGCGACCGCCGTGCCGAACGAGCCCGCGCCGACTACGACAGCCCGCCTGGTCCCCGGGGCGGGAAGGTGAATCGACGGTCTCGAGATCGGCGGCATGGGAGCGTGCAAGCGTATCCGCGCGGCGCCGCGCCGGCCCGCCGTGCTCAGACTTTGCCACCCTCGCGCGCGTACGTGAACATGGTGGCAGCGGTGATCTTCAGGTAGATCGCGTCGCCTTCCCACTCACGCGGGCTCTGCTGTCCGGTGCTCGTTTGGATCGCGTCGAGTTCGTCGAATGCGGGCGAGCTCGCCGGGATGGCCGCCGCCTGTCCGTGGACGATCACTGCAAGTTCGTTGCCTTCGTAGTACGTCAGGCTCGCTCCCGGGCGCTTTGCGAGATGCCGCGCTCGAGCGGCCTGAGCAACGGTCGGGATGTGAAACGAGCCCCGGTAGAAAAGAGCGTTGATCGGCGCGACTCGCGGCTCTTCCTTTGCCGTCACCGTCGCGAGCGCCACCGTCAATGACCCGGTCAGGTGCTTAACCAGCTGCTCGGCCGAGAGCGAGCGCTCCGGGATCTCGAATGAGGCGCGCAGAAACGGGCTCGCTCTTGTCGCGCTGGCATCGAGTAGCGCTCGGAGCCGCCGTAGGTCATCCGGTGTTTCGCGCACGGACGGCCGGCCAACCTCCTCAGGCCGCTCCGCGCGTCCGCGCCGGCTCTGCCGTATCAGCCCGATCGGCGGCGGCGTCCTCACGCCCCACGGCGTCGGCCAGCGCTCCCGCAGCCTCCGACATCTCGCCGAAGGCATCCGCGACCTTAGCCGCGTCGGAGCCCGTGATCGCCAGGTTGAGCCCGGCCACGGCCGCGTCGAAGCGCGTCCACAACTCCGCCGGACCGCGGCGACCGGTGTCGCGGCGCAGCTCGTACGGCGGCGCGGCGTTCTCGGCTCCCGGTACCGGCCGCCACAGCAGGCCGGCAGCGTGCGCGTGCTCCCAGGCGACCTGCTCGTCGGCGGCGGCCTCCGACAGCACGCGCAGCCGCTGCGCGAACCCGGGGTCTGGCGGCGCGAGCTTGTGCGCGCGCATCGCCTGCGCCCAGCCTTCACTTGCATGCCGGACGGCGCGCAGGATCTGCGCGCGCTGGCGGTCGAGCTCGTCGCCGAAGCTCATCGCTCGTCTCGGGTCGGAGGCTCCCCGGGCTGTTGTCGGCTGGTCGTCTCGCCTGGGGCGGCCCGGCCGGGCTCGGCGAGCCCGACGAGCTCACCACTCCAGAAGTCATCGGCACTTGGCCCCGCATCGGCGGACGACGGGCCGGCGCCGCTGTAGCTCTCATCGAGGATCCGCTCGAAGTCCGAGCGCTTGATCCGCACGCGCCGCCCGACGCGGAGCGCCGGCAGCGCCCCTTGGTCGATCCAGTTGCGGACCGTCTGCTGGTTGAGCTTGAGCGTCGCCGCCACCTCGGCAACGGTCAGATATGACTCTTCTTGATCGCCCGTAGCCACTGTTTCGTTTCTAATTGAGACAAACTGGCACTAATTCAGGCGTATAATAGCGCGAACGGGAGACGCATCTAGGTCTGAGGTTTGGAAAAGGTCTGCAAACCGCATGGATACAAGCGACCGCAACGGCAGGGAGGGTGTACTCGACGACAACGTCGTGCGCCTCCCACGCGATTGGCTCGGCCCGCGCGAAGACCTGATCCCGTTCGGAAACACGTCAGAGGACGGACCATCTGGAACGACCGCACTCGCGCCGACGGCCGACGATTTCTGGGGCGAGGGCTCCGCGGCTGTCCAGGACGCAGTGCAGGCGCCGCACGTCGAGGCCGGCGCCAGACGCGGGCTCCCGCCCGTCGGCGGCCGACGTGCGCTGCTCGCGGGTCTGGCCGCCGTGGCGGCAGTCGCGTTGCTCGGGCTCGTGTTGATGGGTGGCGGAACGCGACGAACCGTCCGACCGCCTTCGACGTTAAGCGCATCCCGAGTGTCCCCATCGGTGTTCATAAGCGCAGCGGCGCATCGCCCGGTCGCCTCGAGCGCTCGAGCGCTGCACGTTCCCGCGGCACATCGTCAGAGGCCGAAGCCCGTGAGACACAAATCCAGTCACCCTCGTCACGTCGTCGCCACGCCGGCGGTGGCACAGCCGATCACGACCCCGGTCGAACCGGCGCCGTCCTCGTCGTCCGCCAGCCCCGTGAGTACTTCGTCGCCAGTTAGCAGCCCGTCTCCAGTCAGCACTTCGTCGCCGGACAGCACGTCATCTCCAGTAGCTTCATCGCCTCCATCGAATGCCACTTCGTCGACCGACAGTCCGACGTCGAGCTCCGGCAGCGGATCCGCTTCGAACTCCGGCAGCGGATCGGCCCAGAGCTCCGGCAACCAACCCGCCCTCGGAGCTAACGGCGCCCTCGGGCCCGGCAGCTCCCCCGACGGATGACCTCCGAAAGAGAGCCTCGATGAACAGAGCCCTCAACCACTTCAAGAGCAACGTCATCGCCTACCTCGCGCTGTTCGTCGCGCTCGGCGGCACCAGCTACGCCGCCACGACGTTGGGACCCGGCAGCGTCGGCACCAGGCAGCTGAAGAACCACTCGGTGAGCCCGGTCAAGCTCCAGAAGAGCTCGATCGGGGGGTACGTGCGGGACTGGGCTCAAGTCAACGAGGGCGGGCATCTGATCGCGTCGCGGCCCCACGCCCGCTTGGTCAATTGGACGGAGAGCGGACTCTTCCCTGGCGGCATCGTCAGCTGGGGTCACTCGATCCCACGCTCCTGCTTCGCGCTCGCGACGACTTCTCCCGCGAGCGCCAGCGTGGCTTTCGCAAGCGCGGCCATCACGAATAGGGGTAGCCAGATCGTGTTGTCGGCCCCAGAGACTGCGGTCAACGTTGCCGTCGTTTGCCCCCAGCCCTAGGACGCATATCGTCGTCGGCGGTCGTCAGGTGAGAGCTCGTC
>DATNKY010000575.1:0-2362 GCA_035603155.1 Solirubrobacteraceae bacterium | reverse complement strand
TGCTCGCCGTCCTGCTGATCTACGACCGTCCGCAGCGCGAACAGGTCCAGACGATCGTCGCGCTCGCGGTGCTCTGGGTTGGGCTGCTGCTGACCCTGTCGCGTTCCAGCCTCGGGGCGCTGCTCGTCGGGCTCGCAGTCCTCGCGGCGCTGCGCTGGAAACCATCGCGCGCACTCGTGGTAGCGGTCGTGGTGATCGCGCTCGGCGCGCTGGCGGTCGCCGCCACGCCCCGAACGTTCGGCCTCAACCAGGGGCTCAACGGCGCCTCGAGTGGACGTGGCGGCCTGGTCAGCGGCGGCCTGTCGCTGTTCGCCGACCGCCCCGTGTGGGGCTGGGGGTCGGGTTCGTTCGTCAAGGAGTACCGCGCCCATCACCGCGCGACCGCGACGACGCTGTCGGCGTCGCACACGATCCCGGTCACGGTCGGCGCCGAGCAGGGGCTGATCGGAGAGATCACCTACGTGGCGCTGGTCATCTCGGCGCTCATCTGCCTGTTGCGCCGCGCGCGGGGTGACCCGATCCGCTCGGCGATCGGTGCCGCGTTCGCGGCGCTCGTCTTCCACACGCTGCTGTATGCCGACTTCCTGGAGGACCCGGTCACCTGGGCGCTGCTCGGGGTCGGGGTTTCGCTCGCCGTCAGCCCGCTGCCCGCGGCCGTCAGGCGCGAATCAGGCGGCGTCCGCGCCAGGTTTAGGACCTCGAGCGCCGCTTCGACGACTGCTCCGTGACGGCGAGCGGCGGCGGGTCGTAACGCTCGGCGTCCTCAGCGAGCTTGAACAGCAGCTCGTGAAGCTGCTGGCGCTCGTCGTCGTTCAGCGGCCCCAGTAGCTCCTCCTGAGCCTCCCGGGCGAGCTTGCGTGCCTGGCGCAGCGTCCGCTCGCCCGCCGGGGTCATGTGCAGCGCGTTTGCGCGGCGGTCGCTCGGATGGGGACGCCGCTGCACCAGGTCGTCGCGCTCGAGCTGATCGATCGTCGCGACGATCGAGCTCGGATCCGTCTCGATGGCCTTGGCCAGAGCCTGCTGGGTGATCGGCTGCTCGGCTTCGAGCACGTTGAGCACTCCCCACATTCTGGTCGTGAGCCCGAGCGTCGCCATCCGCTGGGCGAAGCGCCGCTGCGCGACCACGCCGACGCGGCTGACCAGGTACCCGGTGTTGCGCGACAGGGCGGAGTGCAACGTGTGGGGGGCTGAGAACGGCTCCTCGGACATTCGGCGATGAGAAGCTTAACAACAACAATGATGGGTGATCTCAATTATTTCTGGTACAAATAGTTTATGACGACAACGACAGGGGAGTCGCATCAGATGATGACCTCGATTACGCGATGGGTCCTCGCGCATAAACGGCTGGTTTCGATCTTCTGGGTCGCCGTCACTCTGATCGGGATCGCGACCGTCTCGCAGGCGACGAAATCGTTCAGCACGCAGTTCAGCGTCCCCGGGCGCGAGGGGTACGAGACGAACGTCGCGATCCAGCGGATCTACCATCAGGGCGGGTCAAACGCTCCGATCGTCGGAGTCGTGACCTTGCCGGCGGGGACTCCCGTGTCCTCGCCCGAGGTGCGGTCCGGGTTGGAGCAGATCACCTCCAAGCTCCACGCGGCGCTCCCCGGAGCGCGGATGGCGTCCTACGCGTCGACTGGCAACCGCGCGTTCGTGTCGGCCGATGGCCACACGACGTTTGTGCTCGCGTATCCGCTTCCCGACGACGAGAGCTTCGGCACCAATACGCGCGCCGCCACGAAGGCGGCAGCCGCCCTGCGCGGGACGACGCTCGCGGGCGCGCCGGTGCACGTGACCGGAATCGACGCATTGCAGAACCAGACCGGTGGCAGCAGCGGACCTGGGGTCCTGCTCGAGTCCGTGCTCGGCGGCTTCGGCGCGCTGATCGTCCTGGCGTTCGTGTTCGCCTCGCTGCTCGCGTTCGTGCCGATGCTGATGGCGATCGTCTCGATCATCACCACGTTCCTGGTTCTATGGGGTGTGACGGCGTTCGCGAGCGTCTCGATGATCGTCGAGTTCCTGGTCGCGCTGATCGGGCTCGGCGTGGCGATCGATTACTCGTTGCTCATCGTCGTGCGCTGGCGTGAGGAGCGTGCGCATGGCTGGGAGGGTGACGAGGCAGTCGTTCGGGCGATGCAGACCGCCGGTCGCGCGGTCGTGTTCAGCGGCACCACGGTCGCGATCGGTCTGCTGGCGATGATCGTGCTGCCACTTCCGTTCCTGCGCTCGATCGGCTATGCGGGGATGCTGATCCCGCTGATCAGCGTGATCGTCGCGATCACACTGTTGCCGATCGTCCTGGCCAAGGCCGGTGACCGGCTCGACTGGCCCCACATCCGCAGCGACGACCTCGCGAGCC
>DATNKY010000483.1:0-3215 GCA_035603155.1 Solirubrobacteraceae bacterium | reverse complement strand
CCGCATCCGACACCGGTGCCGGATCGGCGACCACATTGCTGCTCGACGAGCCGACCAACCACCTCGATGCCGAGTCGGTCGCGTGGCTCGAGCAGCACCTGCGCGACTACCGCGGCACGATCGTCGCGGTCACCCATGACCGCTACTTCCTCGACAACGTGGCCGGTTGGATCCTCGAGCTCGATCGCGGCCGCGGGATCCCCTACCAGGGCAACTACTCCGGATGGCTCGAGCAGAAGCGCGCCCGGCTCGAGCACGAGGCGCGCCAGGAGACCGCGCGGCGCAAGACGATCGACCAGGAGCTCGAATGGGTGCGGCTCAACGCCAGCGCGCGGCGCAACAAGCCCAAGGCGCGTCTGAATGCCTACGAGGCGCTGCTCGCGCAGGACCGCAACGTCAAGCTCGACCAGGTCCAGATCCACATCCCGGCCGGACCGCGGCTCGGGGATCTCGTCGTCGAGGCCGACGGGCTGCGCAAGGCCTACGGCGACCAGCTGTTGATCGACGACCTGAGCTTCAAGCTCCCGCGAGGCGGAATCGTCGGCGTGATCGGACCCAACGGCGCCGGCAAGACGACGCTGTTGCGGATGATCACCGGACAGGAGCAGCCCGACGGAGGCTCGCTGCGGATCGGCGAGACGGTCGAGCTCGCGTACGTCGACCAGTCGCGCGACGCGCTCGACCCCGACAAGAACGTGTGGGAGGAGATCTCGGGCGGCAAGGACCAGATCACGCTCGGCGATCGCACGATCAGCAGCCGCGCCTACGTGGCCGGGTTCAACTTCAAGGGCACCGACCAGCAGCAGAAGGTCGCCAAGCTCTCCGGCGGAGAGCGCAACCGGCTGCATCTGGCCAAGCTGCTGCGCAGCGGCGGCAACCTGCTGCTGCTCGACGAGCCGACCAACGACCTCGACGTCGACACGTTGCGGGCGCTCGAGGAGGCCCTGCTGTCGTTCGCCGGCTGTGCGGTCGTGGTCTCGCACGATCGCTGGTTCCTGGACCGGATCGCCACTCACGTGCTCGCCTTCGAGGGCGATTCGCAGGTGCGCTGGTTCGAGGGGAACTTCGAGGCCTACGAGTCGTTTCGCCACGAGCAGCTCGGTGCCGACGCCGACCGCCCCCACCGGATCACCTACAAGAAGCTCGTCCGTAGGTAGCGCACCCAGTTCTCGACGCCGCAGTCCTAGAACATTTGTCCAGCCAGATCGGCGTCCGACGTCCGTACCACCACCCGGGATGTGGCTTTGTGTTCGGATCCGGGCCCAGACCTGCACAGTTGCTAATAGCGGGCTCCTGATCGGCGCCCAGCGGACCGATTGCGCTCGAACGCGCCCAAGCTACGCTGTTGGGCGCAGTGCCGAGAAGTTCTGCAACCCCCACGCTAGACCCGATGATTCTGACCCCCAAAGAAGCAGCCGTCATGCTAGGTGTTGAGCCGGACACGATCGCAGTCTGGGAGCTGCGGTTCGGTTACCCCGAGCGGCGGAGCGTCAGCCCGGACCAATGGGGATACGCCTCCGAGGACCTGATCGCACTCCGCGTCGGGTTGGATACGACGTTCTCAGTCGCCGCGGCGGTCGCCAGAGCCCGCGCGCCGGAGATGCACGGCAGGCTGCAGCAGTTCGGCTGAGCCTCACGCCGGCCGCTGCTACAGGAATTCGCCGAACACCTCGAGCAGCTCGTGTCCGTCGGCGGCCACCCGGTCGGCGTCGTCGAGCTGCGACGTGGCGAACGGCCCGGTCGCGACCGCGAAGCAGCGCAGCCCGTCGGCCAGGGCGCAGGCGATGTCCCGCGGCGTGTCGCCGATCACGATCGTCTGATCGCGCGGATACGAAACCCCGTCGGCGCCCGCGCGCCGGCGCGCAAGCGGCGGCAGCGCGGCGCGATCCTCGGCGTCGGAGCCGAACGCCCCCTGCCCCGACGGGAAGTGCCGGCCGAGCCCGGCCCGTGCGAGCTTGAGGCGGGCAACCGGCTCGTAGTTGCCGGTCACGAGCGACAGACGGACGTCGTCGATCTCTGAGAGCCACTGCAGGAGATCGGGTATCCCGGGCAGTACCCGGTCGGCGAGCGAAGGCGGACACAGTCGCGCGTACTCGCGGCAGCACACCTCGCGTACGTCATCGGCGCGGTCGTCGATCCGCAGCGCCGACACGCCCGCCTGCAGCAGCAGAGCGCGGGAAATTTCGCCGTCCGTCCGCCCGGCGGGAGAGAGCGGACGCGTCAGCGCGCTTGCGTCGACACCGTGCACCTCGAGCAGGGCTGCGTACAGAGCGTCACGGTGCGCCGCGGCCGCGGCGCCGACGAGCGTGCCGTCGATGTCGAACAGGAGGAGCACCGACGTCCGCGCGCTGCACTCAGCGCTCGAATGACATTCCGGGCTCGAGTCGCTGCGCGAACGCGGCGATCAGCTTCGCTGAGACCTCGATGTCGGCGAGCGACACCAGCTCGACCGGCGAGTGCATGTAGCGCAGCGGGATCGAGACGATCCCGGTCGGGACGCCTCCGCGCGATACGTTGACCGCATCGGCGTCGGTCCCGGTTCCCCGGCCCAATGACTCGACCGTGAACGGCAGCTCTTCCTGCTCCGCGGTCTCGTACAGCAGCTCGGTGACCCGCGGGTGAAGTGACGTGCCGCGGGCGATCACGGGGCCGGAATCGAGCGCGTGCTTGGTGACCGGTCCGAGGTCGACGCCCGGCTGGTCGGTGGCGTGCGTCACGTCGACTACGACCGCGAGGTCGGGCTCGAGCGAGAAGGCGCTGGTCCGGGAGCCGGCGAAGCTCGTCTCCTCCTGGACGACCGCGAGCGCCAGCACGTCGCCGGGGGCGCGGCCGGCCTCGGCCACCAGCCGGGCGGCCTCGGCGGCCACGTAGCAGCCGATTCGGTTATCGAGGGCGCGCGATGCGAGCCGCTCGTTGGGCAGCAGGACCGGCTCGACGTCGATCACGCCGACGTCGCCGATCCGCACCATCTCGCGCGCCTGGTCGCCATCCTTGGCGCCGATGTCGATGTGCAGGTCCTTGATCTGGGGGACCTTTTCGCGGTCCGGGCCTCGGAGCAGGTGGATCGGCTTGCGTCCGATCACCCCGATGATCGGCCCGTTCCTGGTCCCCAGCCGGATCCGCTGGCCGATCAGGATCACCGGGTCCCAGCCGCCTACCTCCCCGAAGTGCAGGTAGCCCTCGTCGTCGATGTGGGAGACGTGCACGCCGATCTC
>DATNKY010000376.1:0-5241 GCA_035603155.1 Solirubrobacteraceae bacterium | reverse complement strand
CGGTTCACCGAGACTAGTTCCCCCGACGCAGGCAATGTGACGTCGTATCCGGCAGCGCGCCTTGACGGTGACTCACACCCGTCGCAGGACGTTTGCACGTGCATTGACTGCAGGCACGGCCGGGACCTGGATTTTGACCGGCAGTAGCGGGCATTTGCCGGCGCGCGACTGGGTTGGCTACGGCCGGCATATACCACGGGCTCGTTGGCCAAACGATGCGCTTATCGTCGTGAACATCGTCGTGAACTACGAAGAGGGCGGAGAGTTGGCTTTGCTCGACGACGGGGTGAACGACTCGTGGGGGGAATCCCCCGGCGTGATCGCTCCGGATATCCGGGACCTAGGCACTGAGAGCGACATGGAGTACGGCAGCAGGGTGGGCGTCTGGCGACTGTGTCGTATATTTGACGATTTTGGCGTCGACGTGACATTCAGCGCTTGTGGGCGTGCCCTAGAGCGAAATCCAGCGATCTGCGCGTGGCTTCAGGAGCGCACCCATGATGTTCAGGGCCATGGTTACCGGTGGTACGGCCCTGACACACCGAGCGCGGGCGGCCATGACCGAGAAGCTGAGCGACGCGAGATCGCGGACTGCGTGAATGTCGTGGAGAAGCTTGTTGGTCAGCGGATCCGTGGCTGGAACGTGCGGTCACTCCCGACGGTCCACACACGTGAGCTGCTAGTCGAGCACGGCGGCTTCCTTTATGACTCAGATGCGGTCAACGACGAGCTCCCGTACTTCACGGCGGTTGGGACCGCAAGATTCCTTGTCGTGCCATACACGAAGGTGCACAACGACGCTCGCTACTTCATTCCACCCACTTACGCGTCGCCCAGGCATTTTTTCGAGAGCCTGAAGCTCGGGCTCGATTATCTCGTTGACGAGGCCGAACATGGACACGGTGAAAGAATGATGTCCGTCGGTCTCCATCCGCGTTGGAGCGGACATCCGCACCGTGCAGCCGCCGTGCGGGACTTCATCGAGTACGCCTTGGAAAAGGACGGGGTAGCATTCATGCGGCGTATCGATATCGCCGAACACTGGCTCCGCGTCCACGCGTAAGCAGACGGAAGTGCCCAGGCGCCTCCTGGGGACGTATCGCAGATCCGTTGGGCGTCGTCGATGGCAGCCGCGGTGCCGCGCGTGTGTCCCGATCGGTGATCGGCGATGTTGCCGCCCGCGAACGGCGTGTCGTTGCTTGCCCGTCTTCGCTGAGGACATCGGCCCCGCCTTTGCCGCTTTCGAGAGGACGGCCTTACGCACTCCCGCCAAGTGATCCGTCGAGACATGCGCTCTGCCTCAAAGCTCGTAGCCGGGGTTCCTACGGTCCAACTCCCGTCGAACAGCCTCGAATAACCGGCCGGCGTTTCGCGCCTCACGCTCCCACTGGGCCGCGGTATGAGCCGCTACGTCCTCGTCAACGCGGGTCAATGTCTGACCCGCGGCCTGGGCCAATAGCTGCGTGCGAGACGCCCTTTCGAGGAAGTAAAGTTTATGCCACGCATCGGCTACGTCGCTGCCGACGACGAGGACCCCGTGGTTGTCGAGCAACACGACCGTTGTCGTGCTGTCCACAGCCTCGGCAATCCGCATGCCTTCCTCGGCACCATCGGCGTGACCGCCGTACGTCAGCCGGCTCACATGCCCGTGGAAATACATTCCGTTCTGACTGGCTCTCGTATCGAGGCCTTCGACGGTCATGGCAAGCGCGGTAGCGTGCGGCATGTGTGTGTGGAAGACGCACCGCGCGTCCGGCCGAGACAGATGCACGGCGCGGTGGATCATAAACGCCGTCGGCTCCCACTCACCGGCGCCCTCGACGATGTTGCCGTCGAGGTCCACCGTCAACATGTCGCTCGCGCATAATTCCGCCCAGTGCGGACCGTAACGATTGATCAGGAATAGATCGTCTCGTCCTGGTACCCCAAGACTGAAGTGATTGTCGATGCCCTCATTCAATCCGTAAGCGTCGGCTGCGCGAAGCGCTGCCGCCAGGTCGACCTTCGCCTCTGCCACCGTCTGACGCTCGGAATGGGTTACCACACTACACATCATCGCCTCACCTTCAGTCGCCGTCGCAAGGTCGCTAGTGCCGGTCTAAAGACAATCAGGTCGCGGCGGCCGGCGCCAGTCACGAGAAGCATATGTGCTTCACGTCCAGTCGTTCGCCGGACGGAAAGCCTATCCCCGGAGGCAGTGGTCGATAGTCGGCTGCGTCACGAATCCCGATACCCGGCTGCTCGGCAGGGGCCGATGCGCGACGAGGTATCCAGACCAGCGGCGCTTCGGCCCGGGAAGCCTAGTCTGCGTCATGGCGATTCCATGCCCCGCGTCGGAGAAGCACCTCGTGATCGTCGCGATTCGATCGGCGCTTGCAGCCGTGATGATCGGACGGGTCCGCGACCGTTCACGTGGGCATCTTGTCCGACAGTGAAGTTGCCGGACGCGTGGTCCACGCTGCTGCCTGTGCCTCGGATGCGTGGCTTCGAGTTTCAGACGTGCTGGCGGCTCGATGCGCGGTTAGCCCAGTAACCGGCCGGCGTACCTGACCGTCTCGGCGAGCAGCGTTGCGGCGGCGGCAATGTCGTCGGCGCTGGCCAGCTCCCGCGGAGAATGGCTGATGCCGTCGACGCACGGGATGAACAGCATCATGGCCGGGGCCTGGCGCGCGACGATAGCCGCGTCGTGACCGGCACCACTGGCCAGTACTCGGTAGGGCATCGTGAGGCGCTCGCACTCCTCGTGGGCGAGCGCCCGCGGCCATGCCTCCAGCACGACTGGCGCCAGCTCGGAGATCACGTCTCCATGGATGCTTACGCCGCGCGTCTCGGCGATCTCGTTCGCTCGCTCGAAGATCGAGTTCGCGGTTGTCCGCTGTACCTCTGAATCGACGTCGCGAACGTCGACCCACACGCGCACGTGACCGGGGACCGTCGTAACACTGTTGGGTGATACCTCAAGTCTGCCGACCGTGGCAACTGTAGACCTATACCTGCGCGCAGCGGACTCGACGGCGAGCACGAGCTCGCTGGCGGCGGCCAGCGCGTCCAGGCGGATCGACATCGGCGTGGCGCCTGAGTGGTCGGCGCGGCCCTCCACGTCGAAGCGCAGCCGCACACTCCCGGCGATCGTATCGACGAGCCCGATCCGGGCCGCGCCGGCCTCGAGCTGCCGGCCTTGCTCGATGTGGATCTCGAAGAAGCACGCGACGTCATCTCCCAGCCACCGTTCGCACCCGGCCGGGTCGAGCCCGAGTTCCGCGGCAGCGTGCGCGAGCGCGACGCCGTCGGAGTCGCGAAGCTCGCCGGCCACCTCGGTGCTGAGCAGTCCGGCGGCGAACGAGCTCCCGAGCGTCGGACGGCCAAAGCGCGCTCCCTCCTCGCCTGCGAACGCGACTACGCGCAAGCCGAAGTTCAGGTCGCGGAGGAGCCGGGCGGCCTCGAGCGCACCCACGACCCCGGCAGTGCCGTCATACGCCCCGCCGTTGACGACCGTGTCTAGGTGGGATCCGAGCAGGAAGTACGGCGTTCCCTCGTTGTAGGTGGCGATGCTGTTGCCCGCGCCGTCAACCGTTACCGCACAGCCGTCACCGCCTGCCCACTGTCCGAACCGCTCGTGCGCCGCCCGCTCCTCGGCGGTGTAGGCAAGCCGGGTGATCCCGCCACCTGCCTGCTTGCCAATCGAGGAGAGCTCGTCCAACCGTCCGCGGATCACGCTCGCCAGCGCTCCTTCACCGCCGGGCTGCGAGAGCTCTGGTCCGGCGGCGCTCAAATCCCGGACCCGTGAGCCATTGCCAGCAACTCGTTCTCGATGAACAGCGGTCGCAGGGTGAGACCGGCGGCTGCCAACACTCGGCTGGCGCCAACGTCACGATCGAGCAGGCACAGGACACTGAGCACCTCGGCGTTGCGCGCGGTGAGTGCCCGAGCTCCCGAGAGGGCCCGTTGGCCGGTGAAGACGACGTCCTCGAGCAGCACCACCTGAGCCTTGGGGTGCAGATCCCCGTGAAACTCCGGCTCGTCGCCTGCGGCCGATGAGCCGAACAGCAGCGGCACGCCGCTCGCGAGCGACAGTGCTGTGCCGAGTGTGCACGCCGCCACGCCGTTGACCGCGATTCGCTCGCACATCTCGGGAAGCAGATCGCACATCAGCTCCGCGGCCCGCGCGAGCAGTCCGGGCCGGCAGAGTACGAGCGCCTTGTCGAAATATCGCTGCACCCCCGGGCCCTCGCCTTTCTGCAGGACATAGCCGCCCCGCCCGAGGTCTGCCGCCAGCTCGCGCCGAAGCTGCTCACGGGCGATCGCTAGGACTCGCGGTGTCATTCCGGACTAACTCGGTTCAACGAACGCCGACCTCACAGGCTCCACATGATCCTCAAGTCGTACTTCCCAACGTGAGCATCGTCCTTACCGCTTGCGATCGCGCGCGTGTGTGCTTCATCCGTCACCTCTTGCGATGCTTTCCAGCGAGTGGTGGTTGAGGGGGAGTTGTGCATCAGCCTGCGTCGCCGAGGTACGCGACCACCTGCCTGGAGCTCCTCAACCCTGTTTCGATCGCCCCGTCGATGAAGCCGGCCCATCCTTGCGCTACATCGGATCCAGCGAAGAAGATCGGCGGCTGCTGTTCGTAGAGGTCCCTGGCATAGCGGATCAGCTGACCCGGCTTGAGCATCGGCCAGGTCCCAAGCGAGTACTGGTCTCTGGTCCAGTTGTGCTCGGTGGCGCCGACGACCTTGGCGTCCGGTAGCCACGCGCGGAATGCGTTCGAGACCTGGTTGACATCGTTTCCGTCGAGCCGATTGCCGTCTGACCCGAATGCGACGAACAGGCTGTCGCCATCATGCGCGTACTCATACTGAACCAGGGTGAGCGGATGGTCGGAGGTGGCATAACCGAAGAACGGCTGCTGCTCGCCCTCGACCCGGATCCAAACCTTGCTCCCCTTCGAGGCCTGGTGCTCACGCGCCATCGCTGCCCGCCCGGTCGCCAGCCCTGGCTCGAACCTGACGCCTGCCAGCGCGTTGATCGGCACCGTAACAATCACCGCCCGCGCCCGCACCGTGCCGTCGGAGTGAGCGACGGTGACGCCCTGCGCATCGGCGGTAACGCGGCGCACCGGCGTCTCGGTGCGAAACGTCGCGTGCGAGTCTCCGGCGATCCGCTCGAGCAGTGCCTTGGTCCCACCAACCAGCTTGTGCTTTGCGATCGCGTCGAACATGACGCGCCAGTCACCGTTGGTCA
>DATNKY010000416.1:0-5464 GCA_035603155.1 Solirubrobacteraceae bacterium | reverse complement strand
TTACCCCCGCCAGGGGCCAGTCCAGCGACCCAGGCTCACAGCCAGGGGCGATTTACCCCTCGTGGGGCCAGTCCAGCGACCCAGGCTCACAGCCAGGGCCGATTTACCCCCGCCAGGGCCGGTCCAGCGACCCAGGCTCGGCAACAGCCAACCCTCCTCCCCCTTTCCAAGCCAAAAACGCCGGCGTCTGACTAAACCAACTCGCCGAGCGCGCTCAAGAACCGAGCGTTCTCGGCATCAGACCCGACGGTCACCCGGAGCGACCCCTCGCGACCGAGCGCGCCCCCGGCCCGCACCAGCACGCCGCGCGCAGCGAGCCCGGACACGACGTCGGCCTCGACCGCGTCCTCGGGCAGGTGCGTCCAGATGAAGTTCGCATCCGATTCGGCGACCCACAGCCCGAGCTCGCGCGCGCCGTCCGACAGCTCGGCCCGCGCTGCGACGGTCCGCACGACGCGTCGCTCGACCTCGTCCTGGTGGCGCAGCGCCTGCACCGCGGCCGCCTGGGCGGCGACGTTGAGATAGAAGGGCTGGCGTACCTGGTCGACGGCGGCGCGGAAGTCCTCGGAGCCGCACAGCCCGTAGCCGACCCGCAGCCCGGCGAGGCCGTACACCTTCGAGAACGTGCGCAGGATCACGAGGTTCGGCCAGCGACGGAGCAGGTCCACCGATGCGTACGTGTCACCGAGAGCGAGCGCGTACTCCGCGTAGGCCTCGTCGAGGATCACCGCGACGTGGCGTGGGACCCGCTCGAGGAATGCCTCAACGGCGTCGAGCCCGATCGAGGTGGAGGTCGGGTTGTTGGGGTTGCAGATCATCACCAGCCGGGTCGCGACCGTGACTTCGGTCGCCATCGCGTCGAGGTCGTGGCGGTCGTCGGAGTCGAGCGGCACCTGGATCCCGCGAGCCCCAGAGGCCGCGGCGAGGTGCGGGTAGACGCTGAACGCCGGCCACGAGTACACGACCTCCGCGCCTGGCTCGAGCAGCGCCTCGCCGGCCGAAAGCAGGATGTCGCACGACCCGTTGCCGAGCGCGATCCGTTGCTTGGCCACCCCGTAGCGGTCCGACAGCGCGCCGCGCAGCGCGGCGTAGGACGGGTCCGGGTAGCGGTTGGCGCCGCTCAAAGCCTCGTGCGCCGCCTCGATGACCCGGTGGCCGGGGGGCTGCCACGACTCGTTGGAGGCGAGCATCGCGACGTCGGCGCCGAGGTCGTACCCGTCAGCGAGCGGGTAGGCCGGGATCCGCCGTATGCGCTCGCCGAACTCGATCGCCATCGCCGCCAGCCTACTGCGCGGATTCGAGGTCACGCCTGAGCGCGCGCGCCTCGCCGAGGTACACGTGCCCGGGCTCGTGGTCGTCTTCCCCGTAGTAGTGCATGAGCACCCGGATCACGCGCGGCAGCGAACCCGGCACCGGCACCTCGCGGGCGCACAGTAGCGGCACCCGATCGAGCCCGAGCCGCCGGGCGGCCACGGCGGGGAATTCGGCGTCGAGGTCATCGGTCAGCGTGAAGATGCAGCTCACGATCGCGTCGGGCACGACCGAGTTGCGCGACATCAGGTCGCGCATCAGAACATCTGTGGCATCGAGAATCGCGCTCGCGTTGTTTGCCTCGACGCTATTTGCGCCCCGGAGCGCGAACAGCCGCATCGCTGTCAATTCTGCCAGAGGCGCGAGGCTCAGCCGTCGCGGGCGCGCGTCGAGTCGTCCGCGAACGGACCCGATGCCGGACCGGCGTGGGCGAGCTCGACCACCGCCGCGCACCCGAACTTGTGCACGGACTCGACCATCGACCCGAGCAGACGCTGCAGGTTGGTGTGGCGGCTGCAGTCGGCCAGCAGGAAGCGCGCGCCGCTGCGGCGCACGAACCGCTGTGCCTGCGCGCGCGTCAACGACCCGTCGAATAGTGCGCCGGCTCTGAGCGAGCGGTTGATACAGCGCGGCTCCGACCACAGGCAGTCGCCGACGAACGTCTTGCGGCCGGTCGCGCCGGGAACGATTTCGCCGAGGTAGAAACGGGCCAGCACGCCTCCGGGGTCGGGGTTGTGGGCCAGGTAGGTGAGCGCGTGGTGCTCGTCGTGGGTGATGTAGTTGGCGTTCCCGGCGACGGGGTGCGTGTAGGTGTGCGAAATCGCGATTGCATACGCGTTGGCCGGAATCGTCACGAGCGCGATCAGCACCACCGTCACCAGACGCCGGCGCGGGATCCGATTCCAGCCGGCGCGCAGGACTCCGGTCACCGCCAGCACCGCCAGCGGCATCGTGATCCCGTTGAACGCGTGCAGCGGCGTCGCGCTCAGGGTGCTCGCGGAGAGGCCGTAGATCAGGACCGCCGCGAGCGGCCACAGCCGGGTCATCAGCTCGAGGAAGTTGCGCGGGCGCCCGAGGTAGCCGAGCGACGCGACGATCGCCAGCGGGGCGATGCCGATCGCGATCGACCAGAACGAGAACACGTGCTTGCTCGCGTCCCGCGCCAGGTTCCAGTTCTGGTCGAAGTGGCCGAGCGCCAGGTAGTAGGCGAGTGGGATGCCGGTCAGGACCAGGGTCAGCAGCGGCAATCCGAGGTCGCGGCGGCTGGAGTGCTCGCGCCAGCGGATCAGCTCCGCGATCAGGATGATCAGGATCATCGTCTCGCCCTGCCACGGGTGGAGCATGCTCGCGACCGCTCCCAGCAGGCCCGGAGCCCAGGCGATCGTCCCGGAGCGACGGGCCCGGTCGTACGCGAGCAGGCCGAACACGATCAGCGCGACCGCGATCAGGCCGAACGGATACCCCCAGGACAGCCACCCGGGCATCATGTCGCCGACGATCGAGAAGCCGCCGAAGACGAGGCTGAACGAGCCGAAGAACAGACCCAGCGCGATCACCGAGCGCCGCGCGCCGCGCCCCTCGACGGTGCGGTACGCGTAAGCGCGGATCGCGAAGAAGGTGCCGAGCACCGCGACCGGCTTCCACAGCAGCAGCGCCAGCCAGGCCGGCATCCCGAGCGCCACGAGCGCGCCCGAGATCACGATCGCGGGCTGGAAGTAGTCCGACGGCGTCGGCCGCAGCACGAACAGGTTGCTGATCAGCAGGTGGTGCGACGCCGACTGGATCCACGCCAGATACTGCATCTGATCGACGATGAAGAAGCCGTCGGTTCCGGTCCATACCAGTCCGTGGGCGACCATCTCCCACAGGTCGGAGGCCACGACCCACATCGACATCGCGGCGAACGCCGTGAGCAACAGGAGCTCGACCGGGTCGATGCGCGTCCGCGGCGCCGCGGTCGCGACTGGTCCAGGGCCGGAGGTCGCGGCCGGGAGCGCTGACTCTATCCGCACGGGGCCCCGACGCTAACAAAGCGCGGCCCGCGCACCCGCACTACCCGGCGAGCTTGCGCTGCAGTACCTGGGAGACGTGGTCAACCGAGCTGCCGAGCGGGTCTATGTGATGGTCGTTCATGTAGATCTGCGCCGCCGGCATGAACGTGATCACCAGAAACACCGTCAGCGCCAGCGCCGTCCGCCGCAGGCCGGGGCTCAGGGCGAGCGCCGCGAGCGGGAGCAGCCAGATCACGTACCACGGCACCAGCCACGCGAGGCTCACGATCAGCGCGAACGTCGACCAGCCGGCGCCGGTCAGCCAGTCACGGCGGCGGTAGAGCTCGTAGGCCACGACGGCCACCACGGCGACGCTCATGATCCGCAGCAGCCCGGGACTGCCGCCTCCGATCCCGATCAGGAGGCCGACCATGTTCGGGAAGCTGAAGTCGGTGAGCAGGTTCGCCTGATCTGAGAGGTTGGGCAGCGACAGCCCGAACGTCAGCACGCTGAGCACGATCATCGGGATCGCTGCGAGAGCGGCGCCGACGATGAACCGGACCTGGCGCTCGCGCGTGCGCACCGCGACCAGCAGGAACGGCAGCAGCAGCACCCCGGTGAACTTGACCGCGATCGCGAGCACGAGCGCGGCGCCCGACAGGCGGTCGCGCCGCGCCAGCATCAGCGAGATCGCGCCCATCGTCGGGACCAGCATGAAGAAGTCGTTGTGAAACCCACCAACCGCGTAGATCAGGTAGACGGGGTTCAGCGCCACGAACACGACCGCGAATCGCGGGTCGCGACCGAGCTGGCGCGCGCACTGCCAGACGAGCGCGATGAAACCGAGGCTCAGCAGCACCGTCACGATCTTCAAGGTCCAGTAGGCGACCGGCAGTGACGTGAACGCCAGCGGGTAGGTCAGCGCGCTGAACAGCGACCCGTACGGGCTGCGCAGGTTGTGCCAGGTCGAGAACGCGTACACAGGATCGAAGAACTCCTGCCTGATCACGTGCGTGTACGGGTTGAAGTGGTGCAGCGCGCCGAGCCGCGCGTACGCCAGGTAGTTCCACACGTCGTTGAGCTGCAGCGGCGGGCTCATCAGCAGGATCACGTGCAGGACGACGATCGCGACCACGATCAGTCGCATCGAGAGCGAGCGCACCGCCGCGAGCGCGACCCCGTAGGCGGCGAGCATCGCCACCAGCACGGCGCTGAATGCGAGCCCGATCGTATTGCCGTCGGTGAATGACCCGGAGATCAGCGAGCCGAGCGGACCCGCATCCCAGCTGGGGAATACGACCCGGCTGCGCGGGACCAGGACCGTCGGCCCCGATGCGGCGACGATCACGATCGCCAGGGTCGCGACGACCAACGCCCCGATCGCGATCCGGCCCGAGACCGGTCCGAACCGGACCCTCGGGATCGGCAGCGAGCGGCGTGAGAAGAACGATCTGACCGACGGCAGCGCCACCGTCCCGTCGGTGGGTCCCGCGCCTGCCCCGGCGACCGGAGGGGAGGCTAACGATGCCGTTGCGTCGGCGTCGCTTTGCGGCGGGCGCATGGACTGAAGATAGTGCCGTTCGCGCACTAACCTGCCACCCAGTCACCTGTTGCGATTTCGTTAAGGGTGTTCGCGAACGTCGTCTTGTGCTCTGGCGCGTGATCATTTCAGCCGCTTAGCTTCACCGGGTGAGCGTCGGCTCGCTGTCCGCCGGTCGGCTGGCCGGGGTCATCGACTCCGGGCGCGCGCGGGCGCGCGGCGACCCTGCCGCGACGGTCATCACGGTCGCGCTCGTCTCGCTCACGGTGCTGGCAGCGATCCTGCGCTTCACCCGGCTCGCGCATCAGGGGTTCTGGTTCGACGAGGCCAACACCGCCGCCGACCTGCGCTACGCGCCCGGCAAGATGCTCGGGCTGCTGCCCCAGAACGAGACGACCCCACCTCTGTTCTACTGCGTCGCCTGGGTGTGGGCGCGGATCTTCGGCTTCGGGGAGTTCGCGCTGCGGTCGCTGCCGGCGCTGGCCGGAGTGGCGACCGTCCCGGTCATGTACCTCGCCACCGCCAGGCTCGTCTCGCGCCGCGCGGGCATCGTCGCCGCGGCGCTGACTGCGTGCAACCCGTTCCTGGTCTGGTACTCGCAGGAGTTTCGCCCCTACATGCC
>DATNKY010000346.1:0-4077 GCA_035603155.1 Solirubrobacteraceae bacterium | reverse complement strand
AGCGCCGATCCCGCCGTTCCTTCTGCAGACGAGCGACAACCCGAAAGGGGTCCCGCAAAGCGTGTTCGACGGGTTCGTCCAGGCCGCTCAGGCTGACACGCCGGCGTGGATGAAGGGCTTCCTGGACACCTTCTACAACATCGACACCCTGCGCGGCACCCTGATCAGCGATCAGGCCTACCAGACCAGTTGGAACATCGCCACCACCGCCTCGGCCGGCGCCGCCGTGGCATGCATCCCGACATGGACGACGGACTTCCGCGCCGACCTGCCCAAGCTCGACGTGCCCGTCCTGGTGGTTCAGGGGGATGCGGACCAGGTCCTCCCCTTGGACAAGACCGGCAAGCGGCTACCCGACCTGATCGACGAGCTCCAGCTCGTGATCATCGAGGGCGGCCCCCACGCGATTCCCTGGACTCACGCAGACCAGGTGAACACGGCACTGCTCGACTTCCTGGGCAGCCACGACCGTCGCAACACGAACATCCAAGCACAGACGATCACTACCTAAGGAGCCACCATGTCGAACCACTTCAGCGCTGACAATCTCAAGTTTCCCGGCGACGACAGACGCCTGGACTTCACGGACCTATTTGTATTCACGTCACCAGAGGACCCTGATAAGACGGTTCTGATCGTCGACTCGAACCCGACGAGCGCGCCGCCGCCGATCCCGCCGGCCACGACGGGCCCGGAATTCCACCCCGACGCGGTCCATCGAATCAATATCGACACTGACGGCGACGCGAAAGCCGACCTCGCGTTCACCTTCACATTCTCCGAGTACGAGGACGGGGTGCAAACCGCGTCGGCCTGGTACGCGACCGGCGATCAGGCCAGGGAGCCCGAGCCGGTCGGCGAGCTGCTCACCGAATCTCTCCCGGTCAGCTTCGATGGCATCGTCCGGCCCGTCGAGATCGGCCGGATCCGGCTATGTGCCGGGCTGCGCAGCGACCCGTTCTTCGCCGATGTCGAGGGTGCGCTGCATGGATTGGTATGGACTGGGCACGACGACTTCGACGAGAACAACGTCGATTCGATCGCGTTGGAGATACCCAGTGAGATGCTCGGCGGCGGCCCGGTGATCGGAGTCTGGGCGACGATCAGTCTGCGCCGCGACGGGGCGCTCGTGCAGATGGACCGAGGCGGGCACCCGACCATCAACCCGTTCATCAACCCCGATGGCGAGAAGAACCTCTACAACTCTCGCCAGCCCGCCGACGACGTCGCCAACTACCTGGGGCCTTGGTCAAAGATCCTGGAGAACAGCGGCTATTCGCCCGACGAGGCCAAGGCGGCGGCGATGCAAGTGCTGCCCGACATCCTCCAATATGATCGCGCCGCGCCGGCCGCCTACCCCAACGGTCGCGTCCTCACCGACGACGTCTACAGCACGCGCTTTGCCTGGCTGACGCACGGCAAGGTTCCGCCGAGCGGCCTGAAGCCACACGGCGACCTGCAAGCGCAGTTTCCGTACCTCGGCGCGCCGCACCCCATGCCGGTGATGAGTTCCTGATCCACCTGTTCCTGACCGGAACGGACGCTCCGCCCGCTTGCCGGGAAGCCAGCGCAGGGAATCCAGATCCGGCTCTACGCCGGATCTGGAAGCCCTCCGGTCTGGAGTGCCACCATGCTCGATTTTCCTGCCTCGAGGTCTCCGCGCATCGCCGCGGCGATCCGCCAGTCGTTCGCCGCGATGACCCGCCAGGAGCGGACGCGTCTGATCGCGATGTTCGGGGTGATCGCGGGCCTCCACATGATCGGGTTCTTCGTCTTGTTCGCGTTCGTGGTCCCATCGCATTACAAAGGGTTGGGGATCGGCGTGTCGATCCTGGCCTACACCCTGGGGCTGCGGCACGCGTTCGACGCCGATCACATCTCGGCGATCGACAACACCATCCGCAAGGTGCTCAGCGAACGGCGTGACACTGACCAGCCGCGCCCGTTTGGGTTCGGGTTCTTCTTCTCGCTCGGGCACTCCACGGTCGTCGTCGTGATCGGGATCGGGATCGTCGTCGCGGAGAAGGCGGTGTTTCGCGCAGTCTCGAACAGCGGTTCGGAGCTGGAGCGGTTCGGTGGAGTGTTCGGCACCGTCGTGTCCGCGTCGTTCCTGCTTCTGATCGGGCTGCTCAACCTGATCATCCTGGTCGGGATCGCGCGTGTCTTTGTGTCGATGCGTCGCGGCGAATACGACGAAGCCGAGCTCGAGCGGCAACTCGAGAACCGCGGATTCTTCTACCGCTTCTTCGGCCATTGGATGAAGGCCATCACCAAGGAGTGGCAGCTGTACCCGGTGGGTGTCGTGTTCGGCTTGGGCTTCGACACCGCCACCGAAGTTGCCCTTCTTGCAACCACAGCGCTGCTGGCCTCCCAGCACATCCCGTGGTATGCAATCTTGTGCCTGCCGATCCTGTTCACGGCCGGCATGACGCTCATGGACACGATCGATGGACTGTTTATGAACCTGGCCTACGGCTGGGCGTTCTTCAATCCGGTCCGCAAGGTCTACTACAACCTCGCCATCACCGGACTGTCCGTGGCCATCTGCTTCTTCATTGGCGGGGTCGAGGTCCTCGGGCTGTTCCCCCACGACACCAACGGGCCCAGCCAGAGCCATGGCTTCTGGGGCTTCATCGGCAACTTCAACATCAACACCGCCGGGTTCGTCATCGTGGGCATGTTCATCCTGACCTGGCTCGCCGCGCTACTCGTCTGGCGCTACGGCCAGATCGAGAAGAAATGGACGGCCACGCTACAACCGGCCACAGCCGCCGGCATCGCCCCTGGGGCTGCCGCCGCTGACGGCGGCAAACCGCAGGACGGGCCCGGCTGATCTGGCCAGGCCGGCCGCCCGCAGTCGAGTAGTTCTAGGCGTCGGGCGACTTGCTCCGCTTGCGAGCGCGGCTCACCGCTACGCGGTCGATGCCGACCCCGATCAGCACCGAGACGGCGACCACGAGGATCAGCGGGCTGTGCGCACTTCCGACGATCCAGTCGACCTTGACGCTGCGCAGGTTGACGAGAGCGAAGGCGAGCCCCAGGCCGCCGAGGATCAGGCCAGCGACCAACCGCGCCCGCTCGCGACGCGGCGCGGGCGACTGCTCGGCCTGTTGACCGTTAGCGAGGTCCGAATCACGATTCATCCGAACCTCACTATTGCACTTGACGAAGGTTCTGCGAGCGGTTGGGCGAGATCCCGTCTCTCTGGCCTTTACTGCCCTACGCGGCAGCCGCGGGCGCGAAGAAGTCGATGAGCAGTTGGTTGACGCGTTCTGCCTCGTCGTGATGCACCCAATGCGACGCGTCGGCCAGGCGTTCCACGCGTTCGAGGTTGGGCACATCGTCGCGGTCGGGCTCGGCGAGTTCGGAGCCGAGGTAGGAATCGCGCTCCCCCCAGATGACGAGCGTCGGCGCCGAGATCGGCCGAAGCTTTGCCACGGCTTCCTTCTGGGACTGTCTTACCGAGGCGCGGTAGTAGTTGATCATCCCGGCTGCTACCCCTGGCTGTGACCATGCCTCGACGTAGCGTTCGATTTCCTCCGGCGTGTACGGCGGGTTCGCGTCATGCAGGAAGTGTCGGAAGAAGTGCCAGTCTCTGGCGTGCACCACGTCCTCGGGCAATCCCGGCGTCGCAAAAAAGAAGAAGCACCAGGACTTCCGGAGCTGGCTCGGGTGGTGCAATCCCTCTTGGAGTCGCCGCGGATGGGCCGCGATGAGGATCGCGAGGCGGTCGACCATCTCGGGGTGATTCATCGCCACGATCCAGGCGATGCTCCCGCCCCAGTCGTGACCGACCAACAGCGCGGACTTGCCGCCACGAGCGGCGCGATCTGAAGCCGCCAACCGAACCAGAACTCCGGGAACCCGTGCAGCAGAACGATCAGCGGCCCCTCACCGGCCTCGATGTAATGCAACCGCTGATCGCCGACCTCGGCCTAACCCTCCCGAAGCTCGGTCCCAACGTCAGGCAGCGGGCTGGTGGAAGATGAGCTCATAACGACCTCCTCTGAAATGACTCGTAGCGCCTCGATTAAGCACCGGACCAGCCTGACGGCTGCGTCTGCAAGTCGCGCCCGT
>DATNKY010000444.1:0-2927 GCA_035603155.1 Solirubrobacteraceae bacterium | reverse complement strand
CTCGCGATACGTCAGGTACAGGCTGAACATGAAGCCGATCAGCGCGATCCCGAAGCCGAGCATCCGCCCCAGCTCGGTCCTGATCAGCAGCGAGCCGAGGATGCCGAGGTAGCCGAGCAGGCCGAGCGTCGCGACGGGGATGCCGGCGAGCTTGGCGTACTGCGAGGACTGCACCGTCCCGCAGCCGCTGTTGGAGCAGATGACCTTCAGGCCCTCGTAGTGGACGTAGGTCAGATACCCGGCGACGCCGGTCCCGATCAGCGCCAGTACGAGGATCGCGATCGCGAGCTTGCGGTCGGTGGAGGCGCCGCTGTCGGTCCGCTCGAGAGCCGTGACCGTGGAGGTCATTCGACCTTCTGGATCGCCTGCTGGAGATCGGAGTAACTCGGGACCGCCTCCGGCGCTGCGGTCTCACCCTTCGGGCCCGAGAACACAAGCGTCGGAGTTCCGGTGACGCCGGCCTTGGTGCCCTGCGCGCCGTCGGCCACGACCTGGTTGGTGAGCGCGCCGTCGTTGCGCTCAGACTCCCACTTGGTCAGGCTGAGTCCCGGCACCTGCTTGGCCAGGCTCTGGAGGTAGTCCTCGTTGACGTAGCCGGTGTCCTCTGCGCCCTGCTCGTGGTAGAAGAGCTCCGCGTAGTCCCAGAACTTCTGCTGCTGGCCCGCCGCGAGCGCCGCGACCTGTTGGTTCTTGAACACGTTCGGGTCTCGGGTCGCCGTCTCAAACGACTTGTAGACCACCTTCACCTTGCCGTCACGGACTTCCTTGGAGACGAGCTGCGGGAAGCCGCCCTGGAGCGTGAATGCCTTGCAGATCGGGCACTCGAGATCCCCGTAGTAGGTCATCGTGACGGGCGCCTTGGGATTGCCCAGCGTCGCGCCGTTCTGCGGGATGCCGTTAAGCAGCGAGTTGACAGATGCGACGGTCTGCTTGGCCTGCGTACCGGTTTGCTTACCGGTCGCGCTCGAACCGCCACCGCTCGAGATCGCGACCAGCACGACGACCACCGCGACCGCGGCGAGCACGATCCCGCCGATCATCTTCAGCCGCTTGTCGCGGTGCGCACGCTGTTCGCGGGCGCGCTCCTCCGCTAGCCGGCGTGCGCGTGCTTCTTCCTTTTGCTTGGTCCGGGAGGCCATGTGTCAAATCAGTCAGAGCCAGTCACGCCAGGACGACCCGGACAAGGAGAATAGCGATGACGAGCGCGCAGATACCTAATAAAAGTGCAAGAACGGCGGCACTCAATCGGAGCACAACATCGCGGCGGATGTCGGGTCGCCGGCTCATCCGTCGGCCTGGTCGACGATCAGCGCGGTGAACGGCGGCGCGCCCTTCGGCGCGACCTGGAACGTGAGTCCCCATTTGCCGACCATGATCAGCGCCGGGGCGGCGCGCGTGTAGACGCCGGGGCGCGTCTCGCGTAGGGAGTACTCCTGCTGGGGCATCTGCATCTCGAGGTGATTGAACAGCAACGTGACGGTCGCACCGCGGACCGGGACGCCGTTCTTCGTGATCCGCAAGGCGAATGAGTCGGGGGCCGCGGCCTTGTTCGGCGAGACGAGGACCTGGAGGCGGTAGCCGGCCCGGTTGACGGTCGCCGCGACGCGCCCGGGCCCCACCTGGGCGAGCGCCGAGTTCTGCAGCGCAAAGGCCGGCGGCGGTGGCGCCAGGCTCGAGAGCAGCGCGGCGGTGAACACCGCTCCCGCGACGATGATCGCCTCGCCGCTGATCAGCCGCCGCAGCAGGCGCGACGCGGGCACGCCGAGTTCGGGCCGCGTGCGCGCGGCGACGAGTCTCGGCTTGGTCCGCAACAGGTTCCCCGAAGCGAGCGCGACCGCACAGGCGAGCAGTCCGATCTTGACCAGGATCGCGATCCCGTAGCCGGTCTGCCAGAGCGCGTTGACGGCCGGCATGTGGATGATCGTCGCCCCGATCCCGGTCGCGAGCAGCACGAGCACGGACGCGAGCGCGACGGCGGAGAAGCGGGGCACGACGACGCTCAGCACTCCGACCCGCCGCCGATCGCCGACGCTGAACCACAGGATCAGCAGCCCGACGAGGCCTCCGAGCCAGATTGACCCGGAGATCAGGTGCAGGCCGTCGAACGGGATCGAGAGGCCGCGCGGCGACGTCTGTCCCGCATGACCGATGGTCCCGGGTATGAACAGCACCGCCACCGCCGCGAGCGCCGCGCCGAGCCCGGCTGCGAGCTCGGCGACCGAGCGCAGCGGTCGGCTGGGGCGGTCGAGCCAGAGCGCGATCCAGGCGGCGACGCTGAACAGCGCGAAGCAGATCTCCATCTTGACCAGCCCGCGGCCGAATGCCGTCACGCGGTAGAGCGGTACCAGCGCACCCAAATTAAACACCGAGCGCAGCGAGTCGTTTGCGATCGAGAAGTCGAGATAGACCGGGATCGCGATCAGGCCGACGAGGGAAACGACCACGAATGCGGTCGTGAGCGCGCGCAGGCTCGTGTCGCTCACGCGCCGGACGGCGACGCGTGCGATCACCAGGCGCATCGCGAGCAGCCCGATCGCGATCATCACGCTGAGGAACATCAGCCAGCGGGTGATCAGCAGCTGCGGCGTGACCGCGGTCGCGGAGATGCTCGGGACCTTGAACTGCGGCGCCGGTCCGGGGTTGGGCCCGACGGCGTAGGTGAACGCGCCCTGGACGGGATGGCCGTCGACGGAGATCGCACGCCAATAGATCAGATACCACCCCTGCGGGAGCCCGTGACGGACGGGCGCGACCAGCGTGTCGGGATCCGAGGGCGAGCGGCTGACCGGAGCGGTGGTCTCCTGGGTGCCGTCGACGTTGGTGACAGAGACCGTCGCGAAGCGCGGCTCGACGGCCTCGTCGAATGTCAGCGAGACGTTCTTCGGCGGCGAATTGAGCACGCCGCTCGCGGTCGGCGACGTCCTGAT
>DATNKY010000290.1:0-5595 GCA_035603155.1 Solirubrobacteraceae bacterium | reverse complement strand
CCGACGCTCTGGTATCAGACGATCACGATCGACAAGGGCTCCGACGACGGTGTGCGCTTCAACGATCCCGTGACCGGCTACGGCGCCCTGGTCGGCAAGGTGACGACGGTCGACCCGACGGTCTCGGTCGTGACGCTGATCACCGACCACACCTTCGCGGTCGCCGCCGAGGTGCTCGACTCGAGCGGCGACACGGGCATCCTCGTGCCTGCGGTCGGCAATCCAAACCAGCTGCTGCTCCAGGATCTGCCCGGCCACGCGCCGATCCAGCCCGGGCAGCAGGTCGTGACCTCCGGCTTCAAGGACGGATCGCTCAGCTCGCTGTATCCGGCCGGGATCCCGATCGGGCAAGTGGCCAACTTCAATACCAACGAGCTGCTCTCAAACCAGCAGGTCCCGGTCAGTCCGCAGGCCGACCTGCGACACCTCTCGGTCGTGCAGGTCCTGACCCGTCTGAGCAACAACACCGCCCGCGCGCAGGTGGGGCCGTGAAAGCCCACATCAAGCTGATCTGGCGGCTCGTGGCGCTCGCGCTGGTGACGGTCGTCGTCCAGGAGTCGGCCGTCTCCCAGATCTCGATCTTCGGCATCAGCGCGGATCTCACGCCGCTGGTGGTGATGTCAGTCGGACTGCTGGCGGGCTCGATGCCCGGCGCAATCATGGGCTTCGGGACCGGATTGCTGGTAGACACGGTCCTCGTCCAGACTCTCGGCGTCACGTCGCTGCTGTACATCGCGATCGGCTACTGGGCCGGGCGCCTGCGCGAGCTGCGCGACCCGGCACACGGGCTCGTGCCGCTCGCCGCCGGTGCCGCCGCGACCGCGTTCGCCGGTCTGGGGATGACCTTGATCCAGTTCCTGCTCGGCGTCGACTCGCCGGTCAGCCTGCTGCTCGTCCAGCAGATCTTCATCACCGTGCTCGTCAACACCCTGCTCGCGCTGCCCGTGTACGCGATCGTCCGAAAGGTCGTCCAGCCGGCGCTGCCCGACGATCCGCGGCGGCGGCGCCGCCGGGCCTATACCACCGGCGGGCTCAGCCCGTTGCAACAGCCGTCGCAGCGGCTCGGCCAGATGACGCGAGGCTCCTGATGCCACAGGGACAGGACGACCGCAGGCCGCCGATGACGCCGCAGCTCGCGCTCCGGGTCGCGGTCGCCAGCAGCGTCGCGCTCGCGGTGTTCGCGATCATCTTCTTCAGGCTCTGGTTCCTACAGGTGCTGTCGGGCAACCAGTATCTGGCTCAGGCGACGGTCAACCGCGTCCGCGACGTCGCGATCGCGGCTCCGCGCGGGGACATCCTGGACAGCAGCGGCGGCGTGCTGGTCGGCTCCACCAAGGCGCTCGAGGTGCAGATCTCGGCTCCCGATCTGCCGCACTCGGCGGGCGGTCAGCGGGTCGTCTTCCGTCGCCTCGCGCACACGCTGCACATGTCGACCAAGCGGATCAAGTGCAAGGTCGTCACGTACGACAACGGCCGCCGGATCGTGACCACTTACCGCGTCGCGCGGATCCCCTGCGACGTCAAGCAGCAACTCTCGGTGCTGCCGTACGCCGACGTCAACATCAAGGAGGTCAACCGCGCGATCCAGTACTACATCGCCGAGGACCAGCAGCAGTTCCGCGGCGTCCAGGTGGCACAGGTGTACGTGCCGAGCTATCCACAGAAGACGCTCGCGGCGCAGCTGCTCGGCACGGTCGGCCGGATCACCGCGAAGCAGGTCAAGGAGAAGGCCTACCGTGGCGTGGACCCGAACTCGGTCATCGGGCAGTCGGGTCTGGAGAGCGAATATGACCGCTATCTGCGTGGGACCGACGGCGCCGCGGAGGTCCAGGTCGACGCGCTCGGGCAGCCGACGCATGAGCTCAAGTCGACCGATCCGGTCCCGGGCAACAACCTGGCGCTGTCCCTGAACTCGAACCTGCAGCGGGTGGGCCAGGACGCGCTCGCGAACTCGATCGCGAGCAATCCCGGCGCCGACGCCGGATCGTTCGTGGCGATGAACCCGGTCACCGGCGCGGTCTACGCGATGGGCTCCTACCCGTCATTTGACCCGACCGTGTTCACAAAGCCGATCTCGCAGGCGACCTACCACAGCCTCACCGATCCCGCGAACGGCGACCCGCTGCTCAACCGCGCGATCCAGAGCGCCGGGCCGACGGGCTCGACGTTCAAGCCGATCACCGCGACGGCGGCGCTCGAGAGCGGGCTGTGGACGATCGACGACCTGTTCGACGACACGGGCAAGTTCTGCTTCAGCGGCGAGTGCCGGCAGAACGCCGGCGGCGCTGTCGATGGGACGTTGAACCTCGTCAACGCGATCCGCGTCTCCTCGGACGACTTCTTCTACAACCTCGGCGTCCGGACGAACGCGAACCCGATCACTCATCCCAAGGGCGGGCCGCTCGACCAGTGGGCGCACGCGTTCGGGATCGGGCGCGCGACCGGGGTCGATCTGCCCGGCGAGCTGTCGGGAACGCTCCCCAACCCCCGCTGGCGCGCGCAGCGCAACAAGCTCGAGCGCGAGTGTGACCAGGCGAAGGGGCCGTTCAAGGGCAAGCGCAAGCACCCGCCGGGAGGGTGCGGGATCGCCGACGGCACCAATCGCGCATGGACGGTCGGCGACAACGAGAATCTTGCCGTCGGCCAGGGTGACGTCCAGGTCACGCCGCTCCAGCTCGCGGTCGTGTACTCGGCGCTCGCCAACGGAGGCACGATCGTGCGCCCGCACCTGGGGCTCGACATCCAGAACAGCGAGGGCACGGTGATGCAGAAGATCGACCCGCCCCCCGCGCGCCACATCGACATCAACCCGCTGTACCGCGACACGATCCTCCAGGGGCTCAACGAGGCCGCACAGTCGGCCGGCGGCACCTCCGATGACGTGATGGGCGACTTCCCGATGCCGGTATATGGGAAGACCGGCACCGCGCAATACGTGGGCCAGCCCGACTACTCGTGGTATGCATGCTTCGTGCCACCTACCGCCACCACGAAGCCGATCGTGGTCGTCGTCCATATCGAGCGCGGAGGCTTCGGCGACATCGCCGCAGCGCCGGTCGCGCGGCAGATCCTGTCGCAGTGGTTCTACGGCAAGCCCGGCGTCTACAAGGCCGGAAGCTCGGCGACGTTGTAACGGCATGAGCGCGACCGCGATCCAACCCGGTGACGAGACCGCGCCCGTCGTCGCGCCACGGCGCTGGCTGCTGTTCGATCCGCTGCTGCTGCTGAGCGCGCTCGGGCTGGTGGCGTGTTCGCTGGTGACGCTCAAGGGCGCGACCAGCCACAAGGTGGCGGGACAGCCGCTGTACTACGTCGAGCGCCAGGCGCTGTTCGCCGGAATCGGCCTGCTGCTCGTGCTGGTGCTGAGCCGGATCGACTACTCGCGTCTGCGCGAATACAAGTACGGGCTGTACGCGCTCATGATCGGGCTCAACCTGGTCGTCTATGGGATGCCGCAGGTTCAGGGGGCGCGGCGCTGGATCCCGCTGCCGCTGATCAACTTCCAGTCGTCGGAGTTCGGCAAGGTGCTCCTGGTCGTCGCGCTGTCGGGATTCGCCGTGGACCGTTCGCGGCGGCTGCACGAATGGCGTACGACGGCTCGGATCATGCTGCTGGCGCTGATCGCGGCGCTGCTGGTGATCCCGCAGCCCGACCTCGGCACCGGCATGGTGTACGTCGCGATCGGGTTCTCGATCCTGTTCTTCGCGGGCACCTCGTGGAAGCAATTGACAGGGCTTGCGGCGATGTTCATCGCCTCGATCGCGATCGTGCTCGCGGGCGCGCCGGCGGTCGGGGTGCACGTACTCAAGCCCTACCAGGTCCAGCGGCTGACGGGCTTCCTCAATCCGTCCCACGACCCTCAAAACCAGACGTACAACATCACCCAGTCGTTGATCGCCATCGGCTCGGGACAGAAGACCGGTCGCGGACCAAATGCGACCCAGACCACGCAGGGCTTCCTCCCGGCGAACGACACGGACTTCGTGTTCGCCGCCGTAGGGGAGACCTATGGGTTCGTCGGCGCGGCCGTGGTGCTGTCGCTGTTTGCGCTGTTGATCTGGCGCACGCTGCGAATCCTCACGATGTCCAAGAACCTGTTCGGCACGCTGATCGCCGGCGGCATCCTCGCGATGCTGATGTTCCAGGTCTTCGTGAACGTCGGAATGACGATCGGGATCATGCCCATTACGGGCGTCCCGTTACCGCTGCTCAGCTATGGCGGCTCATCGGTGATCGTCACCTTTATCTGCGTCGGCCTCTTGCAGTCGATTTGCATCCAGGCACGGATGTCGTCGGCTGGTAAGGGACGCGCGCTAGTTTCGTAATAGCCGCTGCGCATCGGCGCGCGGCACAGAATTCCCAAAGGACTGAATGACAATTGAAGAAACAAGTACTGGTAAGCGTCGACCGGGGCGAGACTCGGGTCGCGCTGCTGGAAGCCACGGGTACCGTCGCGCCGCGCAAGCCCGCTTCGAGTTCCTCGCGCAGGCGGCGTAAGCCCGCCGCGCCCGGCGCGGGCTACAACGTCGCCGAGATCTACCTCGAGCGCCGCGGCAACCGCTCGATCGTCGGCAACATCTATAAGGGCCGCGTGGACAACGTCCTCGCCGGTCTCGAGGCCGCATTCGTCGATATCGGGCTGGAGAAGAACGGGTTTCTGCACGTCGACGAGATCGTGCTGCCGGGCGTCGAGGCGCCCCGCCGCGGCCGCGGCTCGGGCCGCGAGTCGCGCAACATCACCGACATGCTCAAGCCCGGGCAGGAGATCGTGGTCCAGGTCGTCAAGGATCCGCTCAAGACCAAGGGCGCACGGCTCTCGATGGATCTGACGATCGCGGGCCGTTACATGGTCTTTGCGCCGTACGGCGAGGGGATCGGAGTCTCGCGCCGGCTCGATGAAAAGGAGCGCGAGCGGCTGCGCAAGGAGGCAGCCAAGCTGGAGCTCGGCGGTTCGGGCGCGATCATCCGGACCGCGGCGCAGGGCGCCACGCGTGCCGACCTCGAGCGCGAGCTCGTGTATCTGTTCAAGCTCGGCGAGGTGCTCGAGAAGCGCGTCGCCGAGACCGCCGCGCCGGCACTCGTCTTCCAGGAGGCAGACCTCTCGGTGCGGGTCGTCCGTGACATCTTCTCGGCCGACTTCGAGCGCGCCGTCGTCGACGATCCCAAGCAGCACCACAGGCTCGTGTCGTTCTTCTCGCGCACCGCGCCCGAGCTCGTCGAGCACGTCGAGTTGTGGGACGAACCGGCGCCGCTGTTTGAGACGTTCGGCGTCGAGAAGGTCCTCGACTCGACCCTCTCGCGGCGCGTCGATCTGCCGAGCGGCGGCTATCTGATGATCGACTACGCCGAAGCGCTGACCGTGATCGACATCAACTCCGGCTCGTTCATCGGCCGGGGTAAGGGCGCCCGGCTCGAGGACACGATCACCAAGACCAACCTCGAGGCGGCGGAGGAGGTCGTGCGCCAGCTGCGGCTGCGCGACATCGGCGGGATCATCGTGATCGACTTCATCGATATGGCGCGGGCTCGCAACCGGGACGCGGTGCTCAAGACGCTGCGCAAGTCGCTCGACGAGGACCGTACGAAGACGTTCGT
>DATNKY010000465.1:0-4918 GCA_035603155.1 Solirubrobacteraceae bacterium | reverse complement strand
CTGGTAGGCCTTGCAGTACAGCTCGCCGGCGAGCTTGGTGCTCGTGTAGAGGTGGCTGGGCAGCGGCAGCAGCGTCTCCTCGTCGACGTCCTCGGGCTCGCAATCGGAGTAGACCCAGATCGTCGAGGCGTAGACGATGCGTTTGACCCCGGCGCGGCGGGCAGCCTCGAGCACGGCGACCGTGCCGCGCGCGTTGACCCGCTCGGCGTCCTCGGGCGACGCATGGACGTCGTTCACGTCGGCCACCGCCGCCAGGTGGGCGACCGCGTCACAGCTGTGAAGCGCGCGTTCGAGCGCTTCGCGGTCGGTGATCGACCCGAGCACGGTGTCGACCGAGCCCTGCTCGTGCCACGGCGACGGACGCAGGTCGTAGATCACCGGGTCGTGCCCGCGCGCGCGGAGCTTGTCCACGACGTGTGAACCGATGAAGCCGGAGCCACCTGTGACAAGAACTCGCATCGTCGCTACCTAGTCGGCCGGTAATACAACGGAACGCACGAGTGGTTGCGTGCGACCCAGTCGCTGTTTGGGAGATCTATGTCGTGGCCCATGATCCGGTGGCACGGCTCGTCATAGACGCGGCCGGTCGAGCGCTCGAGCCAGTCGAACACGATGTACTTGTAGAGGCCTGAAACCATCCCCTGCGGTAGCTCTAACCGACTGGCATACCGGGGGTCAAGCTCGGTCTGCGCAGTCTGGTTCTTCCAGCTGACGATCTCTGGCATCCGCTCCACCTGGATCAGACCGAGCGCGGCCGTGAATTCGCTCATCCGGAGGTTGAGACCGTGGACCTCATGGCTCGGCTTGCCGTAGTTGCGAAACGCCCGCGCGTACTCGATCAGATCGGGGCGCCGCGAGACGAGCACGCCGCCCTCGCCGGTCGAGATCGTCTTGGTCGCGTACATCGAGTAGACGCCCGCGTCGCCGTAGCTGCCCGGCTTGCGCCCGTTCCAGCTCGCGCCGTGTGCGTGCGCGCAGTCCTCAATCAGGAAGATCCCGTGCTCGGCGCAGTACTGGGCGATCCGCTCGGAGTCAAACGCGATGTGGCCGCCGATGTGCACCAGGAACGCGGCTCGCGGCTTGAACTGCGCAGCGGCACGCTCGAAGTCGTCAAACGACATGCACAGGTCCTCGCGATTGCAGTCGACGAACTGGACCTCAGCGCCGGAGCGGATCGCCGCCAACGGCGTCGCCATGAATGTGTTCGACGGGCACAGCACGGTCTCCCCCTGCACGCCAGCAAAATGGAGCGCCGCGAGTGCGCCGCCGGCCCAGCTCGACACGGCGACCGCGGGCAACGCGTTCCAGCTCTCCCAAGCCGCCTCGAAGCGCGCGGTCATCTCGGACTCCGACCATCGGTTCGAGTCGAGGACCTGGTCGATCAGATCATGGAAGCGTCTGCGGTCGCGATCGTCAAAGCCGATCGCGAAGCGCGTGAAGTCAGGGGCAGTCTGTTGAGAAGCCGATGATGCTGCTGTAGTCATGTTTTGACCCCCGGGCGCGCGTGAACACCTAGCTGTGCCGACCTTAGGCGTCGTTTCCGCGCGTGATCGCAAATCGCTGCCAGTCTGTGTGCGCGCAGCCAAGACTGTCAGACAGTTAGGACGGTATCGAGTTTTCGTCGCTCAAGCTCCGCGACGATCAGCTCGAGTGCCGCCGCAGTCCGGCGGTGGGAATTGTGCGCACTGTAGAAGTCCGCGTCATGCAGGAGGATCACATCTCCCGCTAACACTCCGGCGAGCGCGCGCGCCGCGATCCTGCGCGGTGTAGTCAGCCGCCGCCAGTCCTTCCCCCACCGCGACCAGAGCAGCGGCCGCAGCCCGAGGCCGCGCGCCGCGCGCAAGCCGGCCGGGCTGTAGATCCCGTATGGGGGTCGATGGAGCCTCGCCAGGGCGCCGATCGCATCCTCGATCGCCATCAACCCACGCGCGGTGTCGTTATCGATCTGGCGCCGGCTCAGACGCAGCTGGAGCCGGTGACGATCGCCGTGCAACGCGACCTCGTGCCCGGCCGCGGCGATCCGCGCGACGAGCTGGGGCCGGCGGCGAACCTGCTCGCCGACGACGAAGAACGTAGCGCGCGCGCCCGCGCGCGCGAGGACGTCGAGGATGGCCGGCGTGCCCTCGGGATGAGGTCCGTCGTCGAACGTCAGCGCGACGCCGTTAACGCCCGGGACCGTCCGCGGCAGCGCCAGAGCCCGTGCGGCCGATGCAGAGACCGGGGCGAGGGCGTAGCGGACCACTCGGGGATGATCGCTGAAACGGTGCGCTACAAAGGAATCGATGGACCATGCCGCCCAGCTCAGGCCGGAGCTCGACGACTGGCTTCCGGATCCAGCGCTCCGCGTCGAGTATCGACGCGAGAGCACCGCATCGGCCGATGAGCTGTGGCGCGCGGCCCGCCAGGTGAGGCTGTCCGAGACCGGACTCCTCGGCCGCCTGCTGCGATGGCGGATCCCGGGGCTCGCGGCCGACCTCACGTACGACGGCCTATTTCGCGAACCCCCGTTCGTCGTTCTCGACGAGGGGGAGCGGCAGCTGATCTCTGGACTCGTGGGCCGGATCTGGACGCTGCGGCGCGACTACCCCGAGCTGCACTCCGCCGACGAGTTCCGCGATTGGTCTCAGGGCGGCACCGCGCGCGTCGTGTTCGCACACTGGGCGCAGGACGACCGGGACGGGCGGGGCGCGCTCATCTCCGAGGCGCGCGTACAGCCGCTCGGCGCGCAGGGAAGGGTCGGAGTGGCCGCTGTGCGTCCGATCGTCCGCACGTTCGGCTCCCTGGTCGGCAGCGAGGGGATTCGGGCGGCGGTCCGGCGCGCCGAGGCGGCCTGACAACAGTCGAGGCTCGCCCGGCCTGTGGCGGTTTCGCAACGATCGCAGGCTCCTGCCCGCGCGCGCCTCTAACGTCCGTGATCGAGATGGAGGTCAGCTTCGACGGCGACGTAACGGTCAGGTTCGTGCGCCACGCCAACCACGAAAGCGGCTGGGCCGTGCTCAGCGCCGCGCGCCCCGACGGCACGCCACTGGTGCTCGTCGGGCCGCTGGTCCATCTCGAGCAGGGCGAGCGAGCACACATCGTGGGCACGTGGGTCGATGACAGCCGCTACGGCCGCCAGGTCAAGGTGTCACAGGCACAACCGCTCACGCCGCAGGATCGAACTGCGCTGGCGGCCTATCTGCGCCGTGTCAAGCATGTCGGCGCCAAGCGTGCCGACGACCTGATCGCCGCGTACGGCGCGTCGGACGTGTTCGAGACGATCGACCGGGATCCCGCCGCCGCGCTCGGACGCGTAGGCCTGCACGGTCACCGCGCCGCCGAGGCGGCTGAGTCCTGGCAGCGCCTGCGTGTCACCCGCCGCCTGCACATGCTGCTCGCGCCGCACGGGCTCGCGTACCTCGTGCCGCGGATCCACGACGAGTACGGGTCCGGAGCACACGAGGTCATCAGCCGCAACCCGTACGAGCTGACGAGCGTGTTCGGAGTCGGTTTCCTGCTTGCCGATCGAATCGCGTTGGCCGGCAGCGGTGACCGCGACCGGCTGCGTCCGGGGCAACGCGAGCGTGCCGCGATCCTTCACGTGCTTGCGTCCTCCGAGCGCGACGGGAGCACCTGCCTGCCGTCTGGGGAGCTGTATGCGGCCGCGGACGAGCTGCTCGGCGCTCCGCCGGATTCGGCGATGCTCGAGCAGCTGATCGAGTCCGGTGACATCGTCCGCGAGGGCGATTGGGTCTACCGTCGCCAGACGGCGGAGCTGGAGGCCGAGCTCGCGGCCCGCGTGCAGGAGCTCGTGCGCGCCCGGCCAAACGAGCGCTTGCACGGCGCCGACCGTGACGACCCGGACGCGGGCGACGGCGAGCGGACCGACGCCTTAGCGCACGATGGTGGGGTGACCGACTCCGTAGCCGGTGACGGCCAGCTGACCGATCAGCAGCGAGCCGCGCTGCGCGAGGCGCTCTCGCACAGGCTGTCGGTGATCACCGGCGGACCTGGTACCGGAAAGACGGCCTCGATCAAGTCGATCGCGCTGGCCGCGACCGACAGGCGTGCACGGGTGATTCTGGTAGCTCCGACCGGGCGCGCGGCGGTGCGGATGTCGGAGGCCAGTGGCCTGCGCGCGCGCACGGTCCACTCGGCGCTCGGGTGGATCCCCGGTGAGGGTCCCACACACGACGAGCAGGACCCGCTGCCGTACGACCTCCTGATCGTCGACGAGACTTCGATGGCGAACCTCGAACTACTCGTCACGCTCCTGCGAGCCGTCGGCGACGGGACGCATGTCGTGCTGGTCGGCGACGCCGACCAGCTCGCGCCCGTTGGTGCCGGCAAGCCGTTCGCCGAGCTGGTCACTTCCAACGTGGTCCCCACCACCCGGCTGACGCACATCTTCCGCCAGGCGGCGGGGAGCATGATCGTCCAGGGAGCGCATGCGATCCGCCGCGGTGAGATGCCCGAGTTCAGGGTCGCCGACGGGATGCGCCGTGACCTGTTCCTGATCGAACGGCCCTCTCCCCAGGCCGCGCTCGAGGAGATCGTGTCGCTGGTCGCCGAGCGCCTGCCCGGCCACTACGACGTCGATCCGGTGCGCGACATACAGGTGTTCGCGCCCGTCTATCGGGGAGAAGTCGGGATCGACGCAATCAACCAGGCGCTGCGCGAGGCGCTCAATCCCGGCGGACAGCCGGTCCGCGGCGGGCGTTTGAGGATCGGCGACAAGCTGATGATGACCGGGCGCAACCTGCACGAGCTCGGCTTGATGAACGGGACGCTGCTAAGACTGCTCGACGAGGTCTCGGGCGGCGCGGACTCAGGCGGGGATGACCCGGCGCTGTTGCTCGCCGGCGACGACAGCGTGTTCAGACTCGCGCCGGAGGAGTCGGAGTCGCTCCGGCTCGCGTACGCCTGCTCGGTACACCGC
>DATNKY010000202.1:0-3984 GCA_035603155.1 Solirubrobacteraceae bacterium | reverse complement strand
GTCTCGAGCGTGTACGTGAACTTTGAGACCGCCTGCATCTGCAGCGCCGCCTCGCGGTTGTAGGCCCGGAACCCCGACGTCGTGTCGGGGATCTCGGTCGACGAGGCCTGCCGCACGACCCACGAGCCGAGCCGCTGCAGGCGCCGCTTGGAGTAGGAGAAGTGCTCGTTGACGTCAACCTGGCGGTCGCCGATCACCATGTCGGCGTCGCCGCGCACGATCGGGGCGACGAGCTTCGGGATGTCCTCGCCCTCGTACTGGTTGTCGGCATCGGTGTTGACGATCACATCGGCGCCGAGCTTGAGGCCCGTATCGAGGCCGGCCTGGAAGGCCGCCGCGAGGCCCTTGTGGTTCGTCAGCCGCACGAGATGGTCGACGCCGTTGGCCTTGGCGACCTCGATCGTGCGATCGGTGGAGCCGTCGTCGACGACCAGCCATTCGACGGAGTCGAACCCATCGACCTTCCGCGGGAGTTTGCTCAGCGTGACCGGAAGCTGGTCTTGCTCGTTGAAACAGGGGATCTGGATGATCAGCTTCATATCTGCAAAGCCCGCGTTTTTCGGCGCTGGCGCTGCGCTTGCCGGCGCCTGAGCGCTACGTGGGCGTGCGCTATCGGTCACACGGTAGCGGGATACTCGGGTACGAACATGGACGCGGCAACGCTATCTCCGGGCCGGGCGCCGCTCCCGACCCTCGAGCCCGAACGCGGCCAGAGGCTCCGTGAGCGCATCCGCGCAGGCACCGTCGATTGGCACCGCCCGGCGCTCGCCGCGCTGCTCGTCGTCACCACCGGCCTGCGTCTGTGGGGCATCAAACAGGGCCTTTCGTACAGCTACAACGTCGACGAGGCGGCGCACTTCGTCCCTCGCGCGATCGCGTTCTTCTCGCACGACCTCAACCCCCAGTATTTCCTCAACCCCCCCGCCTATTCCTACCTGCTCCACATCGTCTTCGAGCTGTGGTTCGGCAGCGGCGACGCCGTCTCGCGCGCCTATACGTCTGACCCGACCGAGGTGTTCGTCGTCGCGCGCGTGGTCACGGCCGCGCTCGGCACGATCTCGGTCTGGCTGACCTACCTCGCCGGCGAGCGGTTGTTCGGCAAGACGGCGGCGCTGCTCGGCGCGGCGATCTTCGGCTTCGCCTTCCTGCCCGTCTTCTACAGCCACCTGGCGCTCAACGACGTCCCAGCGCTGGCACCGGTGACGCTGGCGCTATACGGCGTCGCAGGGGTGCTGCGCCGCGGCTGGAGGCGCGATTACGTGATCTCGGGCGTCGCGATCGGGCTCGCCGCCGCGACCAAGTACACCGGCGGGGTCATGCTCGTCTGCCTGCTCGGGGCCGCGGTGTGCGACGGCGCCGGGGGCGCGACCGTGATCGCGCTGCGCCGGTTCGCGCTCGCGTTGCTGTGCGCGCTGCTCGCGTTCATCGCCGCCAACCCGTACTCGGTGCTCGACTTCTCGGCCTTCCAGGCCGGCGTCGCAACGCAGCAGTCGCTCGCCGGCGGCGGCGTCCCGATCAAGCTCGGGACGACTTCGAGCAGCGGCACCGCCTACTACCTGTGGACGTTCACCTGGGGACTCGGTTGGGCACCGTCGCTGGCCGCCGTCGGCGGCGCCGTGCTGCTGCTCGTCCGCCGTCGCCTGACGATGGCGCTGGTCCTATTGCCGGCGCCAATCGCGTTCATCATCTACATGGGCGATCAGCAGCGGTTCTTCGGCCGCTGGCTGATGCCGATCTTTCCGATCGTCTCGCTGCTCGCCGCGTACGGAACCGTCGAGTTCGTGCGCTGGCTGGTCAGAACGCGGCAGGTTCCCGTGCTGCTCGCCGGGACGCTCGCGACGGTCGTGATGCTCGGACAGGGACTGGCGACGGTGGTCCACAACGACCGAGTTCTGGCGCGCCCCGACACGCGCAACCTCACGCGCAAGTGGATGGTCGCCCACGTGCCCGCCGGGAGCAAGGTCGTGATCGAGCCGGTCGTCGAGGACAACTGGGCGACGGACGTCGGCCGCTCGCTGCCAGCCACGCTCAGCGGCGCCCGCTGGCGGCGCTTTCCCACCTGGGAGACGGACGTCGCCGCCAACGGCAAGCCGCTTCCCGCCGGCGAGCGCAGATTCGTGGCCGTCGACGAGTACGAGCGAACGCTCCGTCCGCAGCTACTTGATCAGTACGCGGCCGAGGGCTACTGCTGGGTGGTGATCGGGTCGCTCCAGGCCGGCCGCTCGTTCGCGCAGCCGAAGATCGCGCCCCAGGCGATCGCCTACTACGCCCAGCTAGCCAATCGAGCCAAGCTCGTCTACCACGTCAGCCCGTTCCCCGGAACCCGGCACGCGGTGCCGTTCAGCTTCGACTGGTCGATCGACTATTACCCGGCGCAATACGCGCGGCCGGGGCCAGAAATCAGCATTTACAAATTGCAGAGCGGAAAGTGCGCGCCGAACTATTCTGCTAAGCAGAAATGACGTCGACGACCGCCGATTCGGACCGCCAGCACCTCGCCCGCGCGATCGAGCTCGCCGAGCGCGGGCGCGGCCAGGTGAGCCCGAATCCGCTCGTCGGCGCGGTGCTGGCGAACGTCGACGGAGTGCTCGGCGAGGGCTTCCACCGCGCGCTGGGCTCCGATCACGCGGAGGTCGAGGCGATCCGGGCCGCCGCGGGTCACGAGATCGCCGACGCGACCTTGTACGTGTCACTCGAGCCGTGCTGCCATCAGGGCAAGACACCGCCCTGCACCGACGCGATCGTCGAGGCCGGCATCGGCCGCGTCGTGATCGCGTCAGATGACCCGAGCGAGCACGCCAACGGCCGTGGACTCGGCATCCTCCGCGACGAGGGCGTCGAGGTTGTGCTCGACCACGGTGACCTGGCGTCGAAGGCGCGGCTGCTCAACCAGCCGTTTCGCAAGCACGCGCGGACCGGCAGGCCATGGGTGCTCTTCAAGTCCGCGATGACCCTCGACGGCAAGGTCGCGACCCGCAGCGGCGACTCAAAATGGATCTCGGGCGACTCGAGTCGCGAGCTCGCGCACCACTGGCGCGCCGAATGCGACGCGGTCGCAGTCGGGATCGGGACGGCGCTCGCCGACAACCCGCTGTTGACCGCCAGGGTCGCGGGCGCCTGCCGCCAGCCGCGGCGGGTTGTGTTCGATTCGCTCGGCAGGCTGCCGCTGACCGCGCAGCTCGTGCGCGATGCCCGCCGCGTGCCGCTGACCGTCGTCGTCTCGCGCGCCGCGCCGCGATCGGCGACCGATGCGCTCCAGACGCTCGGGGCCGACGTGATCGTCGCAACCGGCGAGCACGAGCCCGCGCGCGTCTGCTCGGCGCTCGACCAGCTGGGCGCCTCCGGCGTCGGCTCGATCCTGCTCGAGGGCGGTCCGCACCTGGCCGGCGCCTTCCTCGACGCCGGCGAGGTCGACGAGGTGCGCCTGTTCCTCGCGCCGCTGATCCTCGGCGGCCGCACGGCCCGTGACCCGCTCGAGGGCGAGGGCGTGGAGGCGATCGCGGATGCGATGCGCGCGCTGACGCTGACCTGCGAGCGGATCGGCGAGGACCTTCTCGTCTCGGCCCGGATCAGGGAGTGGTGAGCGCGTGTTCACCGGCCTGGTACAGGATCTGGGACGGATCTCCGGCCACGAGCTGACCGACGACGGTGTCCGCCTGACGGTCACGTCGGGGCTTGCGAGCGAGCTGTCGGAGGGAGACTCGGTGGCCGTCAACGGCGTCTGCCTGACTGCGACTGAGGTCAGCGAGCGCTCGTTCGCCGCCGAGGTGATGAACGAGACGCTGCAGCGCAGCTCGCTGCGCGAGGCAGGAGCAGGCGCCGAGGTCAACCTCGAGCTGCCGCTGCGCGCCTCGGACCGGCTCGGAGGCCACGTCGTGCAGGGCCACGTGGACGGAATTGGAACGGTGCAACGGATCGAGGCCGACGGATTCGCGCGCCGGGTCCGCGTGTCGGCACCCGAGGACGTGCTGCGCTATGTGGTCA
>DATNKY010000493.1:0-5363 GCA_035603155.1 Solirubrobacteraceae bacterium | reverse complement strand
TCACTTGCGCCGCCGCTGTTCAGCGGTGACGTCTACAGCTACCTCGCCCAGGGCACGATCCTGCACCTCGGGCACAACCCGTACAACGTCGCTCCCGCGGCGCTCGCCGGCCTTCACCAGGGACACGTGCTGTCGGCGGTGTCGCCGTTCTGGCGTCACACGACCTCCCCCTACGGCCCCCTGTTCCTCGGGTTGATGAGCGTCGTCGTGTCGATCACCGGCTCGCACCTGATCGCCGGGGTGCTTGTGACGCGTGCGCTCGAGCTCGTCGGAGTCGGCCTGCTCGCGATCTACGTTCCGCAGCTGGCGCGCGCGCTCGGCGCCGATCGCGCGCGGGCGACGTGGCTGGCGGTGCTCAGCCCGCTGCTCGCGCTCGAGCTGATCGCCGGCGCGCACAACGACGTGCTGATGATCGGCCTGCTGGTCGCCGGGGTCACGGTGGCGCTGCGGGGGAAGCCGATCCTGGGCATCGCGGTCTGCGCGCTCGCGGCGACCGTAAAGCTCCCGGCCCTCGCCGGGGTCCTCTTCATCGCCGTCGCCTGGGCGCGCTCAGAGCCCGATCGCTCCGAGCGGATCAAGCTGCTGGCGCAGTCGGCGCTCGCGGCGCTCGGCGTGCTCGCCGCCGTCAGCATCGTCACCGGACTCGGCTTCAGCTGGGTCACGAGCTCGGTGTTCTCGACGCCCGCGAAGGTGCATCTCGCAATCACGCCGTCTACCGCCGCCGGCTGGACGGTCGCGGGGCTGCTGCGCGACGCGGGGGTCGCGGTCGGCCACCGGACCGTGGCGTCCGCCTTCGGTGCGGTCACGCTCGCGATCACGATCATCTCGGGAGCACTGTTGCTGTGGCGCGTTCGCGTCCCGAAGGTCGCTCTCTACCTCGGGTCCCTGCTGTTGATCGCGGCGGCCTGTGGTCCGGCCGCGTGGCCCTGGTACTTCACCTGGGGCCTCGTGCTGCTGGCCGGATGCCCCGGGGTGCAGCGCTCGGTCGCGCTCGCTACCGGCGCCGTGATCGGGATCTTCCTGATCAAGCCGAACGGGATCCTCGTGCTTCCCGTGCAGAGCGCGCCGGCGGTGCTCGCCGTGTACGCATTGCTGGCGCTTGTCGCGTGGCGCTCGCGCCACCTATTCGTGCCCGAGACGCCGATCCGCCCCCACAACGCAAGTGGCGACGCTGCTGCGCGTCAGTGCTCCACCACTGTCAGCGCCCGCCAGGATCTGACCCGCGCGTGACCAGTTCGCTCGAGATCGCGCCGGGCCACGACCGGCCCACGGTCGGCGGGGCGGCCGAGACGCGCACGCGCGAGGTGCTCGCGATCGCGATCCCGACGGCGGTCGCGGCGGTTCTGTGCCTGCTCGAGCTGACCGGGCGTAGTCTCGGCTTCGACGAAGGGGCGACCGTCACGATCGCCGCCCAGCACGGTTCGGCCCTGGGCTCCGCGATCGCCCACGACGGGGGCAACATGTCGGGGTTCTACCTGCTCGAGCACGTCCTGATCGGGGCGTTCGGAAACGGCGCGGCAGTGGTCCGGTTTCCGTCGGTCGTCGCGGCCGTCGCGACGGTCGCGCTGACGTCGGCGATCGGCCTGCGTCTGTTCGGCTACCGGGCCGCGTTCGCGGCCGGCCTGCTCGCGGCGGTCAGCCTGCCGCTCGTGTTCTGGGCGCAGAGCGCGCGCGGCTACGCGCTGATGATCGCGTTCGTGACCGCGGCGTACCTGGTCCTGATCTCGATCGCGACGCAACCCGCAGGCGCCGCTGGTCATCGTCGGGGCCTCGGTCGCTGGGCGGCGTTCGCCGTGCTGATGGCGCTCGCGACGTATTCGACCTTCGTCGCCGTGCTCGTGATCCCGGCCCAGCTGCTGGCCCTCCTGCCTCGCCGCCGGCGAGCCTACGTACGGCCGTTCATCGCCTCGTTCGTCGGCTACGCGGTGCTGTGCGTGCCGCTGTTCGTGCTCGCCGTCCGCCGTGGTTCGGGCCAGCTCTTCTGGGTTCCGAGACCGACGCACAAGATCGAGGTCCAGGTGCTGCAAGAGCTGACGTCCGCCGGTCTGCAGCCGAGCTTTCACCGAACCGCGACGACGACGCCGTTGCTGATCCTGACGCTCGCCGCCCTGGTCGCGATCGCGGTCTGGGCCGGGTGGCAGTGGCGGCGGCGCGAGAGCGACTGGGGCCTCGGGCTCGCGCTGGCGTGGCTGGCGGTCCCGGTCGCGACAACGTTCGTCTACTCGCTCGTCGCTCAGCCGCTGTTTCAGCCGCGCAACGTGCTGATGGCGGTTCCCGCGGTGGCGCTGCTGCTCGGCGCGGCGCTCGTCCATCCCGGGGTCCCCAAGTTCGTCGGGCCCGCCGCACTGGTGGCGCTGGTCGCACTGCGGGCGCTGCAGCTGGGCGCCGGCTACGGCGTCTCCCCTGAGCCGTGGCGGCAGGCGACCGCCTACGTCCAGGCTAATTCCCGACCGGGCGACTGCATCGCGTTCTATCCGCTCGACGGGCGGATGGCGTTCCAGTACTACGTCGGCACCAGGCGGCCGGCGGATGCGAGCGCGCCACGGTCGATCCTGCCGGTCGCGCGGTGGGGCACAGTGACGCCATACGTCGAGGAGTACGCGACCTTGTCGCCGGCGCAGATCGCACAGCGCACGACCGATTGCCGGCGGCTGTGGTTCGTCTCCAGCCACGAGGGCCAGCTTGACGGGCCGGCGCAATCACTGGCCAACCGCGCCCGCTACGTCACGCTTCGCGAGCGGCTCACGCGGCAGTTCGGGCATGCCCCGATCAAGCAGTTCGGCTACGCGGCGGCGGTTCACGTCCAGCTGCTCGCCCGCCAAAGATCGAAGTAGCGCTTGTCCGACGCGCTGCTGGTCGTCATATTCGTGCTCGCGGCCGGGGTCAGCCTCGCGACGAGCTGGGTCCTCGTGACGCGCCTGGAGCGCGTGGGGGCACGGATCGGACTGTCGGAGGCGCTGCTGGGGATGCTCGCCGCGCTCGCGGCCGACGCGCCCGAGATCACCGCCGCCGTGTCGGCGCTTGCGGGCCATCATGCTCAGATCGGGGCCGGCGTCGTGATCGGGTCAAACGTCTTCAACCTCGCGGCGCTGCTGGGGCTCGCGTCGGTGGTCCAGGGCAGGATCGCGCTTCACCGGCGCGTGATCGCGTTCGAGGGGACGGTCGCGATGCTGCTCGCGGTCATCTGCCTCGCGGTCGTGGTCGGCGGTCCGGGACCGGGGATCGGGTTGCTCGCCGCCGCGGTGGTGATCGTCCCGTACCTGCTGATCTCGAGCCTGAGCCCGGCTCGACTGCGCCGATTGGACCTGCCCGCGGCGTGGACGCGGTGGCTCGGGGACGCCGTCGACGAGGAGGAGGCCGAGCTCGAGATCGCGATCCATCCCCAACCCGGTGCAGCGATCGACGTCGTGATCGCGGCGATCGCGGTCGCGGTCGTGATCGGAGCGAGCATCGCGATGGAGCAGACTGGGTCGACGCTCGGTGACCGGCACGGAGTGCCACAGATCGTGATCGGCGGCCTGATCCTGGCCGGCGTGACGAGCCTTCCCAACGCGGTCGCCGCGCTGTATCTCGCTGCTCGGGGCCGGGGCGCCGCGACGCTGAGCGTGGCGCTCAACAGCAATGCGCTCAACGTCACCGCCGGCTTGCTGGTGCCCGGCGTGATCGTCGGGCTCGGGCCGCCGTCCGGCGGGTCCACGCTGATCGCCGCCTGGTACCTCGGGCTGACCGCGCTTAGCCTTGCGTTCGCCTACGCCGCGCGCGGGCTCCGGCGAGCTCACGGCACGGTGATCATCCTCGCCTATCTGGCGTTCGTCGCCGCGGTCCTAGCAACTTCCTGATGGTGCCCTACGGTCGCAGGGTCGTGCCGTAGAACGTCAGCACGCTGAGCACCACCAGCAGGACGCCGTTGGTCCACAGAAGCAACCGCCAGGTCCGGCCACGCGCGTACCGAGCGACCGCCATCAGCGCCGGGAACGCCGTGATCAGCATCCGCGGGTTCGGAGGCACAAACTCCGACGTCAGCGCGAGGAAGCTGACGCCTCCGGTCCAGACGAGCGCTGCGGGCGGGATGCTGTGGCGCTGTCGGTACACGAGCACGAGCATCACCACCAGCAGCACGGCCCCGATCAATCCGACGACCAGATTGAGGTCGACCGTCGGCTCATGGGGGACCCGGTGAAACAGCTCCCGTAGGAGCTTGCTGGTCAGATGGCCGATCGCGAACGCGTCGGTCTTCTCGCCCCAGCCGTGATGCTGCGCCCGGTAGTTCGCGAACGGCGTGCCGGTCCAGAACCACAGGAACAGCGCGAAGGCGGAGATCCCGGCCAGCGACAGGACCGGCGCGACGATCACCTTGCGCAGGACCGCCGGTGTCCAGCCCGAGCGGCGCAGCTCGATCAGCGCGGCGGCGGCGCAGACGAACACGAGCACGATCCCGGCCGGCTGCACCGCGGTCCCGAACCCAGCCAGCACGCCCGCCAGCAGCCACCGTTTTCGCCCGAGCGCGAACAGGCAGCCCGCCGCAAGCGGTAGCAGCAGCCCCTCGGAGTAGACCATCGAGAAGACCACCGAGCCCGGGAACAGGACGAACAGCACGCCGGCGCGGAACCCGACCCTGCGGTTCCACCAGTCGGTCGCGAGCCGGTACACGAGATACGTCGCGACCGCGCCGCCGGCAGTGGAGATCAGGACCCCCGCGACCGTCGCCGACCAGATCGCGTCATGGACCGTGACGAGCATCACGACCTGCGAGAGCATCCAGATCGCGAGCGGGTAAAGCGGGAAGAAGCCGAGCGTCGTCTGCGCGTCGGACGGGTGGTGGAGGTAACCCTGGTTTGCGACCTCGCGATACCAGAGGCCGTCCCAGTTGGCGAGCTCGTGGAGGAAGTTGTGGTGGCCGAACGAGCTCAGCAGGTACGCCGCGAGCAGCAGCACGCCGCGGGTCGCGAAGTAGACGGCGAGCAGCGCGATGACGTCGGTACGGCTGACTGCGACCGCCCGCGGGCGGCGCCGCGTGCGCACGCGCGTGACCGCTGGCGGATCGATCGTCGCCGTGTCGGGCGCGAGCAGGTCAAGGGTCGAGCGCTCGAGCGGCTGGGGTTCGGGCTCGAGGCGTTCGGGGATCGTTTCCACGGCGGAGCAGTCTAGGTTGCGGCGGGGAGCGAAGCCTTAAGGAAGGACTAAGGGATCTTGTACCCGTTCAGCGGGTTCTCGGCCCCTCTGGCCGTCGGTCTCCGCGTCCCCTCGGCCATGGTCACCGTGCATGGTACTTGCCAGCCGCGTTTCAGTCTGCGATCCACTGGCGCGAGCGGGCATACTAGGAGTGTGACGTCAGCGCTCTTATCAGAGGCGCTCGCGCCGCT
>DATNKY010000117.1:0-2345 GCA_035603155.1 Solirubrobacteraceae bacterium | reverse complement strand
CGGCCGATGACCCACGACCTGCTTTCCGACGTCCTCGGGGAGCTCGAGGTCGAGTGCACCCGAGTGGCGGTCACCGAGCTGCGGGAGAACACCTTCTACGCGTCGATCAGCCTTCGCGTCAACGGCCGCGAGCTCGAGATCGACTCGCGTCCTTCGGATGCGCTGGCGTTGGCCGTCCGCGCGGGCGCCCCGATCTACGCCGCCGATGAGGTCATCGCCGAGTCGGCCATCGAGTTCGAGCACGAGGTCAGGACACCGAAGAGGTCGTCGAGAAGTTCAAGGACTTTCTCGACCACGTGACGCCGGAAGACTTCGCCGGCGAGTAAAGGGCCTGGCTGGATGCCAGGCCGTGGACTCGATTACCCGCTCACCCGAACAGTGGGCGTCTGCGCGGCCTCGACGATCCGACCGATCAGCTCGTCGAACCCGATCCCGGCCGCGTCGGCCGCCTGGGGCAAGAGGCTCGTCTCGGTCAGCCCCGGAATCGAGTCGGCCTCGAGCACGTACAGCTCGTCGCTACCGGACTCGAGCATCAGGTCGACGCGCGCGAACCCCGACAGGCCGAGGAGCCCGTACACCTCGAGGGCGATCGCGCTCGCCCGCTCCTGCAAAACCTCGTCCAGCGCCGCCGGGCACACGAACTGCGTCCGCCCGATCTCGTAGCGGGACTCGAAGTCGTAGAAGTCCTCGTGCTGCGGGACCGCCTCGACGATCGGCAAGGCCCGCGGCCCGCTGGGCTCGTCGATGATCGACACCGCCAGGTCGCGTCCGGCGACGTATCGCTCGAGCAGCACCTTGCGGTCATACGAGAACGCCGCGATCAGCGCCCCCGGCACGTCAGACGGGGTCCGGGCGAACTTGATCCCGAGTGCCGACCCCTGCCCCGCCGGCTTGACCACGATCGGGAACTGGAGCCGCTCCTCGATCGCGGGTAGCGCCTGTGCGGCCCCGAGCTCCCGGAACGCGGTCTCGCTGAACGCGTAGAAGTCGGGGGTCGGAATCGCGGCGTCGCGCATCGCGTGCTTCGCGAGCACCTTGTCCGCGGCGCGGATGCAGGCCGACACGCCCGAGCCCGTGTGCGGGATCCCCATCACCTCGAGCAGTTCCTGAACGGTCCCGTCCTCGCCGTCGCGACCGTGGAGCGCGACGAACGCCAGATCGGGCCGGTTGGCGGTCAGCCGCTCGACGAGGTCCGCGCCGACGTCGATCGGGGACACCTCGTGGCCCAGATGCTCGAGCGCGTCCTCCACTCTTGCCCCGGACTTCAGCGATACCTGACGCTCGAGCGAGCGGCCGCCCTTGAGCACCGCGATGCGACTCATGTCAGGCCCGTTTGCGTCGCAGTTGCAGCACGGGGGCCGGCTCGGCCGGGGGAGCGGGCGCCGGGTCACGGCGCGACGAGGCACGCGCGGACGCCGTGCCGGTGAGCGTTCCGTACAGCTCGACCTGCTCACGCACGATCTCGCCCAGCCGCTTCAGCCCTTCGCGGATGTCGTCGACCCCGACGCCTGAGAAATTCAGCCGCATCGACGAGCCGCCCCGGCCGTCGACGTACGCGGCCCGACCGGGCACGAACGCGACGTGCTCCTCGAGCGCGCGCGCCAGCAGGTCGGTGGTGTCGATGTAGTCGGGCAAGGTGGCCCAGACGAACAGCCCGCCCTGCGGGTGGGTCCACTCGGCCTCGCGGGGGAAGTGCTCGGCGAGCGCGTCGAGCATCACGTCGCGCCGGCGCCGGTAGATGTCGATCAGCGAGCGGACGTAGTCCTCCCACGGACCGGAATCGAAGTACGCCGAGACGAAGTACTGGGAGATCGACGACGAGCACAGGTCGGACGCCTGCTTGCCGAGCGTCATCTTCGCCAGCACGGGCGCCGGTGCCGCGGTCCAGCCGAGCCGAACGCCGGGCGACAGGATCTTCGAGAACGTGCTCGCGTAGATGATGAATTCTTCGTCTAGCGATCGGAGGGTCGGCAGCGGCAGGCCTTCGTAGCGGAGCAGGCCGTAGGGGTTGTCCTCGAGCACGAGCAGCTCGCGTTCGGACGCGATGCGGACGAGTTCGTGGCGGCGCTCGAGCGACAGCGTCACGCCGGCCGGGTTGTGGAAGTTCGGGACCGTGTAGATGAACTTCGGGCGCTGGCCCGAGCGCTCGAGCTGGTCGAGCGTCGCCTCGAGCTCGTCGGTCCGCATCCCGTCGCGATCCATCGTGACCTGGACGACGCTGGCCTGGTACGCGCAGAACGTCGGGACCGCACCCGGGTAGGTGGGCGCCTCGCACACGACGACGTCGCCAGGGTCGAGCAGCGTCTTGCATACGAGGTCGATCACCTGCTGGCCCCCGGTGGTCA
>DATNKY010000390.1:0-4155 GCA_035603155.1 Solirubrobacteraceae bacterium | reverse complement strand
CGCGGCGCGAGCGGCTAAGCCGGAGGATCGCCTCCTCGATCTCGGCCTCGTCGTTGTTCTGGATCGCCTCCACCAGCGAGCGGATGCGATTCACCATCGGAGCGGCGTAGTGCTCGTATTGCTTCGCTGCGAATCGGTGGCGGCCGGAATGGTCGGGCGTGGGCGGCGCTTGTTCGGTGGCTGGCTGGGCTGCCGGATGTTCGTCGGCGGTCGACGAGGCCGGCAGCTCGGGTTTGTTTGCTCCGGAGGCCATCTACTCGCAATCAGCTTGACGCGGTCGGAGTGGCGGAGAGTCGGACACGCTCATGACCGAGACGATAAGGGGCTCCAGCCGTCGATCAAGCTCGCCGACGGCTCACAGCAACCCGATGACGCCCTTGAGCACAAGTGCCGCTCCGATCCCCCCCAAGCCATAGATCGCGACCTTCCTCACATTGCGGCCAACCCACGCCTTGGCGCGATCGATCGCCTGCGGCGTCCATGTCGGCGCGACGGCGAATGCGAGCAGTGGCCCCTCGAGCAGCAACAACATCACCAGGTTGAAGCCGACCACGGCGACGATCGACCCGAACGTCGAGTAGTTCAGCTCGCTGATCCGGTGCAGGCCGGCCAAATACGAGGCGCCCGGAAGCGTCAGCAGTGCCCCGACGACGAACGTGGTCCGCGCCGAACCCTTGCTCAGCGCCTGCTGCCATCTGGGCGGGCCCTTCTCGCCCTTCGCCTCCTTGCGCCGCGCACGCCGCTCGGACAGCCCGTGATCTCGCCGGGTCGCGAGCACGAACGAGAGCGTCACCAGGATCAGGCCGATGACCACGTCGGCGAGCGGGCTGAGCGTGCGCTGCGTGGTGGTGGCGGTACCCGTGCCCTGGAGCGAGAACACGATCACAAGTCCCAGCGAGATGCTGGTCAGCATCGCCCCTAAGTAGTAGCCCAGCATCAGCCTCGAGGGGTGCGGTAGGAGCAGCATGACCGTCGTCGCCGCCACGAGCGTGGGGTTCACCGCGGCGAGAAACGAGAGTGCAACTATTTGGCCCATTGGTCAATCGCGGTGGCTCGAGTACCGGTCACCAGTGTCGATCAGCCGGCGGACGGCTGCTCGGCAGGGCGCTCAACGCTCGTCGGGGTCGGGCGGTGCCTGGAGGCCGGCACGCTCACGCAGCGCGCGGCCGATCCGCCCCCCGGCTGCGGCGAGCAGCATGCCGGCGATCGCGGTGATGACCACGAGCAGCGGCGGGAAGCTCCCGAGCGAGACCTTCGCCTCGGTGCCGACCAGTGCATGGACGACGAGCAGCGCGACGCCGTAAAAGACGCCGCCGAAAAAGCCCCGATCAGCCGCCTCCCAGCCGCCGCGGTGTTCGAAGCCCGACAGGAAGGCCCCGACTCCGGCGAGCAGCCCCAGAACCCAGTACGCGGTCGCGGACGAGCCGATCAGGATCCCCGCGAGCGCGCCGAGCGCGATCGGGATCAGCCCGCCGATCACCACCTGCACCGGCCGTGATCGGTCATCGAACTGGACCGGCGCATAGATGCGGCGTTCCGGAGCTGTGGTGGGCGCGGCCGGAGGGTCGCCCACTGGCGGCTGGGTCGGTTGCGGCGTCGCGGACGGCATGGTCGCGGCCGTGATCATGTAGCAACGGCGCTCGCCGTTCAAGCATTGGTGCGCTGCGGGCCAGGCGCTCGCAGGGCCGCGACGGAAGTCGGTTGTCGAATCCGCCCGGACCTGCTCAAATGTTTGCAGTGCCGATGTCGGGAGCATTGGTGAAACGGGCAGGTCACTCATGACCGCCCTTCGCCGGTTCGCGTGGCCGCTCGTGGCCGCGCTCAGCGTTGCGCTCGCGCTCGCGCTACCGGGCGGCAGCGCCGCGGCGACGAAGCACCACAAGAAGCATCACCCGAAGGCTCCCGGGACCGTGTCGCTCGATCAAGCGGCGTATACGGCGCACGAGGATCAGGGCTTTCTGACGATCACGATCGAGCGCACTGGGGACCTCAGCGGAGAGGAACACGTGGGTTACGGGGTCAAGCAGCAGGACGGTCGCAACGAGGTCGACTTCGACGCAATCGGCAATACGTACATCACGTTCCAGCCAGGCCAGAGGTCCTACAGCTTCAACGTCCAGATCGTCGACCAGGGGATCAATGCGACCGCCGTGCACGCGCTCGCCTATCTGTACGGCTCTTGGCCGGACTCGCTGGGCCCCGACCACAACTCGATGATCACGATCCTGCACGACGATCCGCTACAGCCGCGCGACGACGCAAATCCGCTCGGCGTTCCGGGCCCCTACTACGGCAATCCGATCGCCGGCACGAAGTTCTTCGTCGATCCCGATACGGGGGCCGCAAATGCCAGGCGACGGTATGCCCGCTCGAAGCCGAGCTGGGCGGCACAGCTCGCCAAGCTCGCCGGCGAGCCCGGCGCGCACCGCTTCTACATGTGGAACATGGGCAACCACGTCGAGGGCCGCGTCGCTCACTACCTGGAGTACTCGCAGGTGAGCGAGCCCGGGACGACCGTGATGCTTTCGACCTACAGCCTCGTACACGGCCGCTGCGGAACCACGGCCACCCCGGGGATGGCGCGGCGCTATGACCGGTTCATCAGGAGCGTGGCCAGGGGGATCGGCAACTTCCACGTGATCTTCTTTCTCGAGCTCGACTCGCTGATCACGGCGCCATGCCTGAACCGCCCCAAGCTCGCGATCCGCGACGCGCAGCTCAAGTACGCCGTCACGGCCCTGGAGGCCGATCCGCACGTGCTCGTCTATCTCGACGGAGGGGCAGCAGATGCGGTTGGAGCTAAGCGGATGGCGCGGTTCCTACATGGGGCAGGGGTCCGCGAGGCACAGGGTTTCTTCCTGAACTCGACCCACTTCGACTGGACCACGACCGAGCTGCACTACGGTCAGGAGATCTCGAGGCGGCTCGGCGGCGCGCACTTCATCGTCAACACGGGATCGAACGGCCGCGGCCCGCTCCGTCCGCGCGATCGCGTCCATCACGGCAACGAGGTCCTCTGCAACCCACCGGGGCGCGGACTCGGACCGCTCAGCGTCAGCAACGACATCGCGCAGCAGACCAACTACCAGAATGCCGACGGGCTGCTGTGGTTCTCCAACCCCGGCGGCAGCGGCGGTAAGTGCCGGCCCGGGGCTCCGGCGACCGGCGTCTTCTGGCCCGCTCGCGCGGTGATGCTCGCGCGCAACTGGGTCAATCAGGTCGCCGGTCCGCGGTACGCGCTCCAGGCGTCCGCGTTCGCGCGCGCGACACGCCACGGCTAGCGCTCCGAGGGCGGCCGACCGCCCGACAGGGTCGATCCAAATCTCGCAAACAGCGCACCCCGGCGGAACCTCGGGAAGAAAGCTCGCGATTTGCGCGTCATTGAAGTGATGGGATTGTTGAGACCGAAAGCGACCCATTGCCCGCCTTCACGCGCGCCCGCGTTCTGATCGTCGCGAACCAGACCGCCGACAGCGATCTGCTGATCGAAGCTGTGGCGCAGCGCGCGAGTGACGGCGCCTGCAGCTTCACGTTGATGGTCCCCGCCGTCGCGCGACGCCTGCGGCCCGTCGGGGCACCAATGACCTACGGATATCCCGAAGCCGAGCGCCGGCTATCCGCCGCGCTGCCGCTGCTCTCGCAGGCGGCCGGAGCCGAGGTCGTCGGAATCGTCGGATCCCACGAGCCGTTCATGGCGGTCAAGGACGCCCTCAAGCTGCTGGGGTTCGACGAGGTCATCGTCTCGATGCTCCCCGCCCGGGTCTCGCGCTGGCGGCGTGAGGATCTGCCTCAAAGGATCCGCGCGCTCGGCGTGGCCGTGATCGAGGTCGTGGCCGATTCGAACTTCGAGCCGGTCCCGGCCGCCTGAGCCGACCCGTTTAACGACTTGGGCGAGAGCTCTGAGCTCTCGCCCAATCGCGAAAAACGTCGGGTGTCAGCCGCGCCGTTCTTCGGCTTGCTCGAGCGACGGAGGGCACAGTCTCCATCGCCGATCGAGCGATGGAGGGCACAGTCTCCAGCGCTCTTGCCCGTCAGGACTTCGCCGACCGCCATTCCTTCCCGGGAAGATCGCTTGGCTTCCGGCGTCTCAACAGTTGTGGGCCCTCGGCTGACAGACCTGTTCCTGCGCTCGCAGTCAGACGAGCGGCTGGGGGG
>DATNKY010000497.1:0-5756 GCA_035603155.1 Solirubrobacteraceae bacterium | reverse complement strand
CCGGCCCGGGCGGCTCCGAGACGGTCTCGGTGGTCGACGTCGCAAGCCAGACGGAGACCGGCACGGTCAATGTCGGCGAGGCTCCTCAGGTGGTGACGATCTCCGCCGACGGGACACGCGCGTTCGTGACCTGCGCGGACGGCGTGTTCGTGATCAACACCTCCAACGGTCACGTGAGCAAGGTGCACGAGCGCCTGCGCAATCCGCACGGTGTGGCGGTGACCCCGGACGGCAGCCACGCGTACATCACAGACTCCGACCACGACTCGGTCGTCGTCGTCAACACGTCGTCGCTGCGCGCTGTGGACAGGATTCGGGTCGGCAAGACGCCGTGGAACACGGCGTTCACCGCCGACGGCTCCAGCGCCTATGTGACTAACGCCAATGACGACACCGTCTCGGTGATTGACACCGGCTCGCGCAGCGTGAGCAAGACGATCGGGCTCGGGTCGGGTACGACCACCGACTCCAAGACGTCGTTCACCCAGCTAAACCACATCCCGACCGCGGTTGCACTCAGCCCCGACGACAACATCTGGGTGGCGTGCAACGCGTCGAGCTCGCTTGTAGTCATCGCGCCCTCGAGCAAGACGGTGAGCACATCGATCGACATCGGGCTCGGCGACGAGCCCACCGGGATCGCATTCGCCTGACACGTCAGCCGCTGGCGACGCGCGGGGTTAGCCGTTCACCCCGCGCGTTCGCCGGCCCTCGGGCTGGCCTGTTTACCAGTGCACCCCGCGGATCGCCTGCGTCAGGCTGTCTGGTTACCAGTGCACCCCGCGCGTCGCCGGTCCTCGGGCTGGCTGGTTACCAGTGCACCCCGCGCGTCGCCTGCGCGAACGCGCGCTGCTCGGCCTCGGTGTGGGTCGGCTTCTCGCCGCCCTCCGGAAACAGCTGATAGGCGCGGTTGACGACCAGGTCCTGGGCGCCGGGTGCCAGTGCATACGTCAGCTCCCCGATGTTCCCCAACCTCGTCGCGACCTTTTTGGGGCGCTTGCGGATCGCCTCGGTGATCATCGACGCAGCGTCCTCGGGGCTGAGCGTCGGGAAGCGGTCATAGAGCTTGGTTGGGGCGATCATCGGGGTGCGCACGAGCGGCATGTAGACGGTCGTGATGTGGACGCCGTCCCCGATGATCTCGGGTCCGATCGAACGAGAGAACGCGTCGAGCGCCGCCTTCGACGCCAGGTAGGCCGCGAACCGGGGCGTGTTCATCTGCAGACCGATCGTCGAGATGTTGACGATGTGCCCCGAACCTCGCTCGCGCATCGTCGGCAGCAGCGCGAGGATCAGCTTGACCGGCGCGAAGTAGTTGAGCTGCATCGTGCGCTGGTAGTCGTGGAACCGGTCATAGGACCGGTTCACCGAGCGCCGGATGGACTTACCCGCGTTGTTGACGAGCACGTCCACCTGCCCGTGCTGCTCGAGCACCTCGTCCGCCATCCGGTCGATGTCATCGGGCTTTGACAGATCGCACGGGTGCACGTACGCGACGCCGCCGGCCAGCAGGACCTGCTCGGCCACCGCCTCGAGCTTCTCGCGTGTCCGCGCGACCAGCAGCACCGTGCCCCGCGCCTGCCCCAGCTCGAGCGCCGCGGCCTCGCCGATTCCCGACGAGGCGCCGGTGATCATGATGATCCTGCCCCTGATCGCGTCCGGCAGCGATTGGGCCAGGATCCCGCCGGCGCCCGGAATCCGCTGGCTGAAGGCCCTCAGCGTGCGGGCGCCGCTGACGGCGAGATCGGTCAGGTCGGGTAGCTCGGGAGTCATCTCGTCACATGTCCGGATCGACGTGGCAGGGCTCGCGAGCATATAGGCACCCTCTGGGGGGCGTCGATCGTCAGTGCCCGGGGCCGGCGCCGAACTCCACGAGCACGTCGTCGTAGGCGCGGTTACGGCGCATCTCGGTCTGATGGCCGGTCGTGCGCATTGGCTGGCCGTCGTTGACGTGTCCGGTTATGTTGTTGTCGCTTCTGCTGCTGCTTCTGCGTCTGCTGCTGCTGCTCTTGGCGTTCGCCTGAGCACCGGCGGTTTTTGGCTTGGGAAGGGGTGGCGGCTGGCCAGTCTCGACCCCGGGGCCCGATTTGCCCTTGGTAGGGCCTGTCTAGCGACCCGGGCTGATGGCCGGGGCCACTTTGCCCTCTGTATGGCTGGTCTAGCGACCCGGGCTGATGGCCGGGGCCACTTTGCCCTCTGTATGGCTGGTCTAGCGACCCGGGCTGATGGCCGGGGCCACTTTGCCCTTGGTATGGCTGGTCCAGCGACCCGGGCTGATGGCCGGGGCCACTTTGCCCCCGCCAGGGCCTGCACAGCGACCCAGGTTCAAAGCCAGGGCCGATTTGACCGTGACCAGCCGCCATTACCGACCCAGGCTCGCGCGAAGCCAACCCCTGCCCACCCTTCCCCAGCCCAAAAACGCCCGTGGCTCAGACCCCGCGAGGACCGCCACTGGTCCGCTGGTGGCCGGCCCGGCCCGGCCCGGCGCGCCGTGCGTGGCCCAGCACGACGCGATCGGGACGTCACGGTCACCCGGCGGCGAGCGCCGTAGGAGACGCTGGCATCGGCGCTCGGCCGAAAGCGTCCCGCAGGTAGTCGAGCAGCCGTGCCAGGGCCGGGCTCAGGGCCGGCTTCCATACCAGCGCGAGCACGGCTGGAGTATCGGCGTCGTCGATTGTCATCGCCGTGAGCCGATCGCTGTAGTTGGCCGCCATCGACTCGCTCAGGATCGCGATCCCGAGCCCGCGTGCGGCGAGGTCGGCGATCGCGTCCGGTGCGCTTGCCTCGAGCGTCATCTCCGGCTCAACCTCGTTCTGCGCGCAGGCGCGATCGAACACTGCGCGCACCCCGGTGCCCTGCGGCAGGCACACGACCGTGTGCAGCACGATCTCGGCGAGCGTGACACGGTGCGCATCGGCCAGGGGGTGCGTCGGTGGGACCGCCGCGACGAGCGGCTCGGAGATGATCACGAGGCTTTCGAGGTCACTCGGCGGCACTCCGCACGCTCCGATCAGCGCCACATCGGCGGTGCCGCTGCGCAGGCCTCGAACCAGTTCGTCTGAGTTGTCCTCGAGCAGCGCGATCTCGACCCCCGGGTGCGCGCGGTTGAAGGCCGCCAGTGCATCGAATAGCGGGCTGATCGTGCAGCCGGTGACCATCCCGAGCACGAGCCGGCCGCGGATCAGCCCGGTGACATCGTCGACTGCGCGGCGGATCAGCTCGGCTGATGCGAGCGCGGCGCGGGCGTGTTCGAGCGCCGCCGCGCCGGCGGGCGTGACCGTCGCTCGGCGGCCCGAGCGGTCGAGCAGCGGCGCTCCCAGTTCGAGCTCGAGTTGGCGGATCTGCGCGCTGACGCCGGACTGGCTGATGTGGACACGCTCCGCAGCGCGCGTGAAGCTGGCCTCCTCGGCGACCGCGACGAAGTATTCGAGCTGGCGCAGTTCCATGACTAGAAGTTCTCAGTTCTATCAAAACAATCTGTTGAAGTTCTAGGTCGGCTGATGCAGAGTTCGCTGTGTCGTTCCGATGCGGACCCTGAACAAGGAGCATTGATGACCGAGTACGAGAAGGCTCAGAAACCGGAAGACATCACGCGGCTGTTCGTCGAGCGCGCCAATGCCGGCGATGCTGGTGGGCTCGCGGAGCTGTACGAGGAGCAGGCGGTGATGGCCTACCCTCCGGGATCACAGACCGTAGGTCGCGCTGCGATCCGGGAGCTGTGGGAGCAGGTCCTCGCCGATCCGCCGAAGTTCAAGCCGGAGTCGCCGCTGCCCTCGCTGGTCAGCGGGGACATCGCGCTCACCTCGACCGTCGCCCAGGACGGCACCGGGGCCAGGGCCCAAGTCGTCCGCAGGCAGCCCGACGGCAGTTGGCTGCGGGTCCTTGACCAGCCCGAGCTGTTCGCGGCAGACGAGCAGACAGCGGGGTAGCTGAGAGGGTCCGTCCGACGTTCTTGCGAACATACGTTCGGTGATTGTCTGTGTCCTGTTCCCGCGCTTTGCTCTCGCGACTGCCCTCGGCGACCGCGGGGAGCTGCTTCAAGCCCCGACTGCGCTCGCTCCCGAACCGGGCGGGGCGCAGCAGGTGGGAGAGGTGTCGCTCGCTGCGGAGGCGTTCGGGATCCATCCGGGCATGCGGCTCGGGGAGGCACTCGCGCGCTGTCCGCGTCTGACGCTCGTTCCGTCCGATCCCGCCGGCGTTGCGGATAGCTGGGAGCGGCTGTTGGTTCGGTTGGAATCGATGGGTGCGGCGGTCGAGCCAGAACGCCCTGGTCTCGTCTGCTTCGACGCGCGCGGATTGCTGCGCCTGCACGGAGGGATCGATGGGGTCTTGAGCGCTGTGCGCCGAGCGATGCGATCCCCTGCCAGGTTTGGAGTCGCACCTTCGCGCTTCGCGGCGATTGCGGCGGCCACGCGTGCCAGAGCGCGCCGTCCGGAGATCGTCAGAGGCGGATCCGACGCGGAGGGCCGCAAGCGGGCGAGCGCTTTTCTCGCACCGCTTCCGGTCGCGCTGCTGCGGGCAAGGCCTGCGCTCGCCGATCTACCCGAAGCACTCGAGCGGCTCGGGATCAGGACGCTGGGTGAACTGGCGCAGCTACCTCCCACCGCGTTGGCGGATCGCTTTGGAGCGACAGGGCTGCTCGCTCACCGGCTTGCCAGCGGGCACGACAGCGCGCTCAGCCCACGGCCCGCGAGTGAGTATCTGCGCGAGGTACTCGAATTGCCCGAGGCGGCGTCGGGCACCCAGCTTCAGCGAGGTCTGGAGATGCTGATCGACCGCCTGCTCGCGAGACACGAACGTCGCGGGCGGACATTTCGTTCGGTCGTCATCTCCGCCGTGCTGGTCGAGCAGGGGGGCACGTGGCGCGAGCAGGTTGTGTTCCGAGAGGCTCTGTCGGATCCGGTCCGAATGCGCCTTGCCCTGGTGCCCAGACTGGAGTACCTGCCGGCGCCCGCAGAGTCGCTCAGACTCGCCGTCGAACGTTTCGGCCCGCTCGCAACCGACCAGCGCTCGTTGCTGGACGACCCTGCGGCTGCCCGGATGGCGAGGCTGCGCGAAGCGATCCGCCAGACTCGCGCCGTCGCCGGACCCGATGCTGCGATGCGCGTACTCGAGGTGGATCCCGACTCTCGATTTCCGGAGCGGCGAGCGGTGCTGACCCCATTCGAGGGCTCGTCCGCGCTGCCCTCGCCATCGGGCGCAGCGACAGACCGGGCGGACAGGCGGCGATGAGCGGTCCTCGTCGCCTGTCCGTCCCGCGCAGGGTCGCAGTCACTGCGGCAGATGACGGATGCCCACTGGCCGTCGACGGTCGAGAAATCGATTCAGTCCGTGAAGCGTGGCTGATCGAGGACCGATGGTGGACGGAGAAGCCGTTGCGCCGGCGCTACTGGGAGGTCGTCACCACCTGCGGGCGAAACGAGATCGTCTTCTGCGATCTCCGGAGCGGGAGGTGGTGGCGCCAGCGCTAGCCCGCACGAGCGACCGATGTGGCCTGAAGATCAGCCCCGAGTCGGAGCGCGTCGGCGGCTGGGACGGCGACGCCGCGACTGGCGGCCGCTCGCAGCGGCTGAGTGAGGTGAGGGATCGCCTGCCGGGCGGCGGGGGCTCGTGCCGTGGAGGTCATGGTCGAGTCCGAGGTTGCCCGCGAGTTTCGTGACGTCGTGGCGCTCTTCTGGTGAGAGGAGCGTGATCCCGATGCCGGTCCGGCCGGCGCGCCCGGTGCGGCCGATGCGGTGCACGTAGGTCTCGCTGTC
>DATNKY010000336.1:0-3233 GCA_035603155.1 Solirubrobacteraceae bacterium | reverse complement strand
CTCAAACGCAAGCACCTCGTGGTGCGAGCCGTCATGCAACCGTCCACGCGATACGGCGTCGGCCAGGCGACCGGGACCGACCCGAGAGCCGGGCAGACCGTCGCCGCAGGCACCGAGGTGACATTGTTCATATCGTCGGGCAAGCCCGAGAAGGCGATCCCGAACGTGGTCGGTCAGGATCAGGCGACGGCGAGCGCCGAGCTCACGGCGGCCGGCTTCCAGGTCGGTCCGACGACCGAGACCTCGACGACGGCGACGCCGGGCAACGTGATCAGCCAGAGCCCGCCCGCGAACACCGAAGCGGTTTCCGGATCGACGGTCTCGATCGTGGTCGCCAAGGCACCGCCCTCGGTCCAGGTCCCGGGGGTCGTCGGCCTCTCGGCGGCGAACGCGAACAGCACGTTGACCGGCGCGGGCTTTACGGTGACGCGCGAGACCCAGAACGTGACCGACCAGACCCAGAACGGACTCGTGATCAGCCAGACCCCGCGCGGTGGAGCGAGATCCAAGCAGGGCAGCTCGGTGACGATCGTCGTCGGCAAGTTCGTCCCGACGAACATCACCACCACGACGACGAGCACCACGTCGCCGACCACCTCGACGTCGACGTCGACGACCACCAGCAGCCCGACGACCACCTCGTCGACGACCGCCAAGTCCCCATGACCGCGATCCGGGTCGCGGTGCTCGCCGGAGGCAGGTCCTCCGAGCACGAGGTGTCGCTCGCCTCGGCGGCCTCGGTCAGCGAGGGCCTGCGATCGGCCGGCTACGAGGCGTCGATGATCGACGTCGGGCGCGACGGAGTCTGGCGCCGTGATGGCGAGACGCTGGCGCTCGCTCCCGGCGCGGGGCTTCCCGGCCACGACGTAGTGTTCCCGGTCCTGCACGGGCCGTTCGGCGAGGACGGGACGGTCCAGGGCCTGCTCGAGTGCCTCGACGTGCCCTACGTCGGCGCCGGCGTGCTTGCGTCCGCCCAGTGCATGCACAAGGTCGTGTTCAAGCAGCTGATGGCGCAGGCCGGAATCCCGCAGGTCCCATACGAAGCGGTCACGGCGGTCGAGTACAGGTCCACGCCGGCGGGCGTGCGCGACCGGATCGCCTCGCTTGGCCTGCCCGTGTTCGTCAAGCCCGCTCGGCTCGGCTCGTCGGTCGGGATCTCCCGGGTCGTCGAGATCGAACAGCTCGACGGCGCGCTGGCGACCGCGCTCGCCCACGACTCGGTCGCGATCGTCGAGGCCGCCGCTGAGGGCCGCGAGGTCGAGTGCTCGGTGCTCGGCAACGACGAGCCGATCGCTTCCGAGCCCGGCGAGATCCTGCTCGGCGCCGGTGAACAGGGCTGGTACGACTATGAGGCCAAGTACTCGCCGGGTGGGATGCGGCTCGTGGTCCCCGCGCGGATCCCGCCCGCGGTCCGCGACCGCGTCCGCGAGCTCGCGGTCGAATCCTTCGTCCACACCGGCTGCAGCGGTCTGGCGCGAGTTGACTTCTTCGTCGTCGGCGACACCGTGCTGCTCAACGAGCTCAACACGATGCCCGGTTTCACGCAGACCAGCGTCTACGGGTCGCTGTTCGGGGCCAGTGGGATCCCCTACGTGGAGTTGATCGACCGGCTGGTGAAGCTCGCATTCGAGCGCCACGAAGCGTCGCGCGCATACCGTTTCTGAACCGTGAAGGCGGGCCATTCCGGCACCGGTACTTGATCAACGATCACAGATGCGACTATCGTCCTCGAGTTGACGGCACTTGAGGCGCCACCAGAACGGAGCGACCTTCGAACCCCGATGGATCACCTGCAAGCTGAGCCGAGCCCATCGATGACCTTCACGATCGGCGCACACGACGCTGAGACGACGGTCGTGACGATCCGTGGCGAGCTCGACATCTCGAACGTCGACGAGCTCGATGGGGCGATGGCCCCGGTGATCGATCGCCGAGTGGGGCGCCTGATCCTCGACGTCGGCGAGCTCGAGTTCGCCGACAGCTCGGCGATCGCGGTCTGGGTCCGCTGGGCTGGGGCGGTCGGCGAGTTGCGGCTGCGCAAGGTCTCGCCGCTGTTGAGGACGGTGATCGTCACGATGGGACTATCAGGCAGGCTACGGCTCGAACGATGACCCGCGGACGACAGTTCCCCTTCGACGTGACCTCGGTCGGGGCCGCGCGCCGGTTCGTCACCGACGCGCTCGGCGACGCGCCGGCGGACGTCGTCGACGGGGTCGCGCTGATGGTGTCCGAGCTCGCGACCAACAGCATCCGCCACGCGAAGACCGGCTTTCACCTCACGGTGATATCGGCCCCGGAGTCGGTCCGGGTCGAGGTCACGGACGCCGGCGCCGGCGTCCCGACGGTCCGTTCCCCGGGGCCGACCGATCCGACCGGCCGCGGCCTGAAGATCGTCGAGGCCTTCTCCGACGAGTGGGGCGTCGAGTACGGCTCGCCGCGCAACAAGACGGTCTGGTTCACGCTCGCCTGGGCGGCGACGCCTACGTGTACAGCGCAACCTCGTTCAGCGCAACGCTCGTATGCGCGCCGAGGTCTGTGATCCAGACCAGGTAGTAGCGGTATCTGGCCCCCTTGGTGTTGAGCCGCAGCGTTTGCGTCGAGTGGACGTCGGCCGTACCGCCGACCTTGACCCACCCGTTCGGGCCGACGTCGAACGTGTCGGGATCGGGCGCGTTGCGCCTGCCGTAGATCACGACCGAGTAGCCGGGCGTCGTGGTGTCGATGATCATCGATCGTGCCGCCACGCCCGGCTTGGCATCGACGTACAGCCCGACTCCGGGCTTGCTCTGCAGGCCGTAGTAGTAGGTCTCGGTCGTCCAGGCGGTGTTGCGGTTGCCGTCGATCGCGAGGCCGTCCTGGCCCGGGTGCTGGTTCTTGGGCCCGCTGATCGCGTCCGGGTTGTAGTCGTGCGCGCAGGAGCTGCACAACTGCACCTGGGCATGGCTCTGCGGGGGGCGCGCCTGCGGCAGCTCGCCGGTCCCGTGATGTGTGCGCGGGGCCAGGAAGACGAACGCCGCGGCGACGCCGGCGATCAGCAGGATCAGCGCCGTGATCACGGTCGCGGGGTGACGGAGGCGGAACGGGACGCGGCGTCGCTTCTGCGAGGGCAGCGTCTTGAGCACGCTGGTGACCTCGCCGGTTGCGCTGCCGGCCCGCGCGGTCTCGACCGCGAGTGCGTCCTCGAGATCTGCGATCAGCTCGGCGTCGTTGGCGTAGCGGTCCTCCTGATGCTT
>DATNKY010000261.1:0-3159 GCA_035603155.1 Solirubrobacteraceae bacterium | reverse complement strand
CGACCACGAGCTCGAGCGCTGGGTCGACATTCACGCGTTCGCGCCCGGCGACCTTGGACGCCATGCCCGCCGGGCGGGCTTCCTCGACATCGTCGTACGTGGCGAGGAGCTGACCGCGAACTGGTTTGGCTGGTTCAACCGCGGTCTGGAGGCGAGCGCCGACCCCGATGACGTGCCGATGCTCTGGCGCCAGTACGCGTTCCACGGGTACCTGCTGCTCCAGCGGCTCGACGAGAAGGTGCTCGAGCCGCTGCTGCCGCCGGCGATCTTCTACAACCTGTTGCTGACCGCGCGCCGCTCCTAAATGGCCCGCCTAGACTTTCTCCATGCCCCAAGCAGTGTCGCGCGAGTTCCCGCTGTTCCCGTTGGACCTGGTGGCGCTGCCCGGTGAACTCGTCCCACTTCACATCTTCGAGGAGCGCTACAAGACGATGATGGCCGGCTGCCTCGAGACCGAGAGCGAGTTCGGGATCGTGTGGCTATCCGATGATGGCCTGCGCGAGATCGGCTGCGCGATGGTGATCGAGCGGGTGCTCGAACGGATGGAGGACGGCCGGATGAACCTGCTCACGCGCGGCACGCGGCCGTTCCGCGTCCTCGAGCGCCAGGGACATCTCGCCTATCCGGCCGGCGTGATCGAGTTCGTCGAGGACGAGCCCGACGATCCCGACCCGGAACTGGCCGGCTCGGCGCGCGAGGCCTACGGTGTGCTCGTCACGCGCGCGACCGACCGCGAGCCGAGCGATGAGGAGCTCGCCGAGATGAGCGCCTATGACATGGCCGCGACGGTCGATTTCGGTCCGGACGCCAAGCAGGGTCTGCTCGATCTGCGCTCCGAGAATGCGCGCATGCGCCTCGTCGCCCGCCTGTTCCGGGCCGCGACCAAGCGGCTCGACTTCGTCGATCGCGCCCAGGCACGGGCGCGCTCGAACGGCAAGGTCCACTTCGGCTGACGGCGGCGCCGGAAACCCGCGGCGCGCTGCCGATCTACGGCGCTCGTGGTGGACCTGCGACCCACTGACGCGTCGCGACCTACGGCGGGCCGACGACGATCGTGAACACGACCATGAACGCTCCGAACACGAGGCAGTAGATCCCGAACGGGGTCAGCGTCCTGGTCTTGAAGTAGTTGGTCAGGTAGTGAACGCAGACGATCGCGGTCAGTGCAGCCGAGATCGCGGCGATCACCGCCGCGCCGCGGACGCCGCCGTTGCCGAGCTTGCCGGTCAGGTCACCGAACTTCAGCAGCCCGGCGGCGAGGATCGGAGGCGTCGCGAGCAGGAACGCGAACCGCGCCGAATCGGAGTGGTCGAGCCCGCGGCCGAGACCGACGGTCATGCACACGCCGTCGCGGCTGATCCCGGCGATCAGCGCGGTCGACTGCGCGGTGCCGATCACGCCCGCCTCCTTGAGGTCCATCGTGTCCAGCCGGCGGCCACCCTCGGCGTTGAGTCCCTCTCTTTTGGCGAGCTCGCGCACCTCCGCGCGCCGGCGCCAGCGCTCGCCCCACAGCAGGATGCAGCCGTTGACCATCAGGAAGATCGCGGCCGCGAGCGGCTTGGCGAGGGCGACCCGGATCGGATGCTCGAGCACCAGGCCGAGGATCCCGACCGGGATCGTCGCGCAGATGATCAGCCAAGCGAGGCGCTCGGTGGGGGTCTCGATCCGCCGCTTGCGCAGGGTCGCGAAGAAGCCTTTGATGATCGCGATCCAATCGCGCCAGAAGTAGATCAGCAGGCCGACCGCGCTGCCGACGTGCAGCATGACCACGAACGCCAGCCACGGCGACTCGGGCTGCGACTGCCAGGCGACGACGTTGTGCCAGCGAAACAGGGTCGGAAACAGCACCGTGTGGCCGAGGCTCGAGACCGGAAACAGCTCCGTCGCCCCCTGCAGAACGCCGAGGACGATCGCCTGAAAGGTCGTGATCAGCTGTTGGCTGGCGAGGGCGAGCACGCGGCCGAGGGTACCCACGCCGGTGGCGAGCGCGTGGGCAAAACGGCGATCCTGTGAGAACCCTCATCGCGGCCCCGGTCAACCGGATAGGCCGCAGCCCTGCAGCGGCGTACCGCCCCGGTCAACCGGTCAGGCCGCAGGCCTGTTGCGCGGCCTGCGCCGCGAACAGCTCCACCTGCGCCAGCGCCCTGTGATGCAGCGTGTCGCGGTCGGAGAAGCGGATCGTGCCCTGCTGGAGTTTGATCGTGTACGCGAACACCGTCCCCTGCCCCGCCGGCAGGTCGAGGTGGATTTTGGCGTCGTTGCCGAGCGTGTTCGCCAATACCCGGGCCTGGATCAGCAGCGCGCTCGACAGCATCTTCTGCTTGCCGCCGTTGCAGCGGATCGCCCCGCTGTCGTTGACGAGCATCGTCAGCTTCGAGCCCTGGCCGGTGCGGGTCAGCAGGAACAGGTCCTGGAGCTGGACGTCGAGCCCGCAGCCGCCGAGGATCGCCGCCGCGCACGCGAACGTCGCCAGCGTCGCCGCCGCACGCCTCACGTCTCGAGGACCACGATCGACGCGCCGCCACGGCGCGGATCGCCGCCACCCGAGAAGACCCCGCGAGCATCGCGAGTGGCGGCCTGGGCGCCGCCGAAGAACAGGTTGCGGTCGCGAAAGACGGCCACCGTGCGGCCGTCGGCCTCGAGTTGCGTCGTATCGACTCCGGGCTCGGCGTAGACGACGTCGTCCTCCCAATGGACGCGCGGAGCGTCGATCGCATCCTGGGCCCGCATCCCCTCGTCGATCGTCCGGATGATCGTTTGCAGGATCGCCGATCGGATCCGGTTCGAGCCGGCGCTCCCGACCGCCAGCTCGGCCTTCCCGTCTCGCATCACGATCGTCGGCGACATCATGCTCGGCATCCGGCGGCCGGGCGGATGGCGATGGAAGCCAAGCGGGTTGAGGTCCTGCTCACCGAGCATGTTGTTGAGATGGACGCCGGTGCCGGGGACGACGACCCCGGACGCCGATCCGTTCGAGCATGTCACCGAGCATGCCCAACCGTCGCAGTCGAGCGCCGCGACGTGGGTCGTGGACCCGAGCCTGCCGCCCGTGGCCGCGAGGAACTCACGCACGTACTCGGGGTCGCTCAACCCGTCGAGGAACTCGGGCGTGCGCTCGCGCTGGGTGCGCTCCATCACCTCCACCACCTGCTCGACCGT
>DATNKY010000233.1:0-2602 GCA_035603155.1 Solirubrobacteraceae bacterium | reverse complement strand
CGGCCGGCCTGCAGCGCGGCGAGCAGCGCGTCGTAGTCGAGCACGCTCGCGCGCGCTGTGTTGATCAGGTAGGACGTCGGCTTCATCGAGCCCAGCTGGTCGCGGCCCACGAGCGGGGTTCCGTTCTGGCCGGGCGCGTGCAACGACAGCACGTCTGACTCGGCGAACAGCGCGTCGAACGAGATCGGCTCACAGCCCGACCGAATGATCAACCCCCCGTCCACGAACGGGTCGTGAACGACGACCCGCATCCCGAGCGCGACCGCCTTGGAGCCGACGCGGCGACCGATCGCGCCGAAGCCGAGCAGCCCGAGCGTCAGGCGCGAGAGCTCGGGGCCCTTGAACTCGAGATAGGGAACGACGCCGGAGGGGTCGCTGGGCCGCCAGACGACGTCCTTGCGGCCGGGACGCTCCTCCCGCTCCTCGGTCAGCTCGCGCGAGACGACGAGATGGTGAGCGCGAGCGATCTGGCGCACGCAGCTGTACATCAGCCCGAGCACGAGGTCGGCGACCGATTCGGCGTTGCGTCCCGGCGTGTAGATCACCGGGATCCCACGGGAGGTGGCGTGGTCGACGTCGACGTTGACCGGGGTGCCGCGCAGGCAGGCGATCAGCGAGAGCTTCGGGAAGGCATCGATCGTGGCGGCGTCGACGCGCTCTGCCTCGACGACGAGCGCCGAGACGTCGGCGTACTCGGTGGCGAGGGCGGCGAGCTCTGAGCCGCGCGGCAACACGGTGACCCGCCAGCCGAAGTCGTCCTCGAGCTCGAGCATCGCGTCCGGGGTCAGCGGGGCGGTCAACAGTGCATGGGTCATGTTCCGAACTGCTCCTGGAGCTGCACGTAGCAGTCGTAGTGGTGGGCGGCCTGCCTCTGGTATTCCCGGTGGCGTTCGCCGTCGGGCACGTAGGTGCGGCGTTCGGGCTGCGCGGGCGTCCGCTCGCCCGCGACGAGCGCCGCCCCGCCGGCGGCGAAGGGTTCCCCGACCTCGGGGACGTACACCTCCCGGCCGAGCACGTCGGCGAGCATCTGGCAGCTGAACGGGCTGCGACTGGCGCCGCCGATGAACTGGACCTCGTCGACGGCGAGGCTGGGATCGCCGGTGAGCACGTCGAAGTTAGAGCTCTGCGCGTACGCGATCGACTCGAGCACGGCCCGCGCGACCTCGCCGAGCGAGTGCGCCGGCGTCATTCCGAGGAATGTGGTCGGCGGAACGCGCGCCCACCCCTGCTCGCCCCACAGCGGGTTCGGGCCGGCGACCACCAGGCCGTGGGCGCCGAGCGCGGCCCCGGCTGCGAGCCGGTCGAGCTCCGCGTAGCCGCCGTTGTCGGCACCGCCCGCGAGATCGCGCAACCACGTGTAGAAGATCCCGGTCGCGCCGGCGTTGGTCTCGAGCGCCCACGTGCCACGGCGGACGTGTGGGCTGATCACGGGGCCGGAGTGCGGGTCCCCGAACGTCGGCTCGTCAGCGGCGAGCATCAGCGGCGTGGTCGAGCCGCCGACGATGCAGACGGTCCCCGGGGTGACCGCCCCGGCTCCGAAGCTCGCCACGTGCGTGTCGCCGCCACCGGCGTGGACCGGCGTGCCGGACTTCAGGCCGATCTCGCGCGCGACCTCGGGCGTCAACCCCCCGACGACCTCGCCGGCGTCGTGCAACTCGGGGAGCAGGCCGGAATCGAGGCCGACGGTGTCCAGCAGCTCGGTCGCCCAGGTGCGGTTGGCGACGTCGACCATCTGGCTCATCGCGGCCGACGACGGCTCGCTCGCGTGCGCGCCGCTGAGGCGGAACACGAGCCAGTCATGGAACTGCAGCACGCGCCGGACGCGCTGCCACAGCCTCGGTCGCTCGCGCGCATACCACAGCAGCTTCGGCAGGCCGAACTTGGCGTTGGGCCAGTGACCGGTCAACTCGTAGAGCCGCTCGGGCCCGAGCGCGTCACGGATCTCGTCCAGATACGGAGTGCCGCGGCGGTCGACGTTCAGCACCCCGGGAGCGAGCTCGTCGCCGCGATCGTCCACCAGCACGAACGGGATCCGCATCCCCGTGCAGATCACGCCCACGTACGCCGACGGCAGGCGCGCGGCCGACTCGACCACCCTGCGCAGCGCCGCGAGCGCTCGCGCCCACCAGCCCGCTGGGTCGAACTCGACGATCCCGTCGGATGGATACTGTGCGGCGATCTCCTCGGTGCAGACCGCGACCGGCGCGCGCTCAGCGAGCGAGTACACCGCGGCCTTGAAGCTGCTTCCGCCGCCGTCGAGGACGAGGACGACGGCGCCGTCGCTCATGAGCGGGCCGCCGACCCGGTGCCGTTTGGCGCGGTAGCGGTCCGGGGCTGGCCGTGCGTCTTGTAGCGCTCGATCACGCGCCCGATCTCGTCCTCGGGGAGCACGACCGGCTCGCCGACCGTCAGCGCGCGGTGGTACGTGGCCGCCAGGAACTCGAGCAGCGCCGCCAGCACCGCCGCGCGCTCGAGCGTCTCGTCGAATGCCACCGCGCCGTGGTTGGCGAGCAGCGCGCCCTTGGTGCCGCTGGCCGCAACCTGCTCGAGCTGTCCCGCGAGCTCGTGGCTGCCGTAGGTCTCATACGGAACGACCGGGATC